>NZ_JBHUAF010000060.1:0-31267 GCF_042789895.1 Kitasatospora sp. NPDC056783 | reverse complement strand
CCCGCCCTTCACCGGCGACGCCATCGCGGTGCTCCACCAGCACTTGACCGCCACGCCCGCCGGCCTTGGCACCCTGCGTCCCGGCATCCCCGCCGTCGGCGGCGGAAGAACACCACGACCGACACCGAGGTCAGCAGGTAGAGCAGCATCATCGCCAGCACGGCGAGCCCGCTGAACCAGGAGAAGAGGCTGAGCACCGGGTCCTTGCCGGCCACCGCGAAGGGCACCACCAGCAGCACGGCGATGACGGTCTGCACCCGGCCGGCCGCCGCCGGGGCGTGCTTGCGGTTCAACCGGCAGAGCTGCGCGGGCAGTTGGCCGTCCCGGCCGAGGCAGAACAGGTAGCGGCCGGCGGAGTTGTGGAAGGTCAGCACGCCGGCGAACAGCGAGGTGGCGAGCAGCACCGGCAGGACGCCGCCGAGCCAGCCGCCGAACAGGTCGGTGACGGGGGCGAAGACGAAGCCGGCGGAGTCCCCGGCCTCCAGTGCCTTGCCCGCCGCCGCGGGGGCCTTCGAGGCGCCGTACGAGGAGATCAGCGTCCAGGAGGTGAGGGCGAAGAAGCCGGTGACCACGGTCACCGAGAGGTAGGTGGCGCGCGGCACCGTCTTCTTGGGGTTCTTCGCCTCCTCGCCGTAGATGGCGGTGGCCTCGAAGCCGAACATCGAGGCCAGGGCGAACATGACGGCGACGCCGGGCGCGCCCTGGAGCGCGGCGGAGGGGGAGAAGCTGTCGGCCAGGCCGAGGCCCTCAGGGCCGCCGCCCTTGGCCAGGGTGACCAGGCCGAAGAGCGCCAGGATGCTGAACTCGGCGAGCACGAAGGCGGCCAGCACCTTGGCGCCCATCTCGATGCCCAGGGCTCCGAGGGCCTGCACCACGGCCATCGTCACCAGTGTGTAGACCCACCAGGGGAGGTCGAGGGGGGTGTGTTCGGCGACGAGCCCGCTGACGATCGAGCCGTACAGGCCGTACATCCCGGCCTGGATGACGCAGTAGGAGAACAGGGCGACGGCGGCGCTGCCCGCGCCGGCGGTGCGGCCGAGGCCGGCGCCGATGTACGTGTAGAAGGCGCCGGCGTCCACGACGTGGCGGCCCATCGCGATGAACCCGACCGAGAAGAGCAGGATCACCGCCCCGGCCAGTACGTAGGCGGCGGGGGTGCTGGAGCCGTTGCCGAAGGCGACGGACAGCGGGGCGGCGCCCGCGATGCCGGTCAGCGGGGCCTGGCCGGACAGGACGAAGAAGAGGATGCCGAGGACGCCCAGGGCGTTGGGCTTGAGCGTGGACGTGGTGGGGGCGTCCCGCTCGGTCCGGTCCGTGGAAGTCGTCCGACTGTCCACAGGGATCACCTGCCAGAGAGGAGTGGGGAATCGTTTCAGGTCAAACGAGTTGCCTCATCGTGGGGCGCGGCCATCCGTTTGGCAAGGGGTCCGGCGGGGGGAGTCCCGGTCAGCGGCCGTTCGGCTCCGCCGCCAGCCGGGCCAGCAGGCCCTGGAGCTCGGCCAGCGCCTCCTCGGTCGCCTCGCGCTCGCCGAACACCAGCTGGTGCAGCACCAGGCCCTCCAACGCGGCGAACACCAGCCGCGAGGTGCCGTTGCTGACCGGGCCGGGCAGGATCCGGTCCAGCTCGCGCCGGCTGGCCTCGAAGTACTCCTCGTACAGGCCGCGCAGGTGCGGCAGCAGCTCCGGACGGCGCCGTGCCTCCAGCAGCAACTCGTACTGGAAGACCTGGAGTTCGGGTCCGCTCTCGACCATGTCGGCCAGGCCGGCGGAGAAGTCGGCCGGGCGGCCGGTGCCGGCGCCGAGCGCGCTGGTGCTCAGCGAGGAGTGGACGGCATGGGCGACGGCCTCCTCGATCAGCGCGTCGCGCGAACCGAAGTGGTGCACCACGAGACCGTGGGTGACCCCGGCCTCCTGGGCGACGGCCCGGTAGGTGAGCGCCCGCAGACCGCCCCGCGCCACCACGCGCACGGCGGCGTCCAGCAGGGCCGTCCGGCCCGTCCCGTAGTTCGTGACGCGCTTGCGGGCGCCGCGCTTGCGGACGGGCCGGCCGGCTTCGGCCGCGGCGGAGGTGTCGGCGCCCGCCACGGGCTCCTGGTCGTGCACGCGTTCGACGGGGTCGGTCATGGTGGCGACCCTACCGGGGCCCACCGGTCAGCGCTTCGGCGGCCGGATGCCGCGGAACTCCCAGTCGCCGCCGAGGGCGGTGGACAGGACCTCCTCCGACTCCGTGGGCTGCGCCCCCACGTCGGTGCGCACCGGGGTCGGTCCGGTGACGACGCGGTTGGTGAGCCGGCCGAGCCCCTCGACCTCCACCTCGACGACGTCCCCCGGCCGCACCGGACGGGAGTTGGCCGGGGTGCCGGACAGCAGCACGTCGCCCGGGTACAGCGTGATGGTGCGGGCGATGTCGGCGACCAGGTAGTGCATGTCCCAGGTCATCTCGTCGGTGGAGCCGTCCTGGACGACCTCGCCGTTGACGTAGGTGCGCAGCCGCTTGCCGCGGAAGTCCCAGTCGGTGACCAGTCCGGGGCCGAGCGGGCACAGCGTGTCCGAGCCCTTGACCCGCAGCATCGAGCCGGCGTCGGTGTCCCGGAAGTCGTGCAGGCCGTAGTCGTTGGCGACGGTGTAGCCGGCGATGTAGTCGCCCGCCTCGGCCGGGGAGATGTTGCGGGCGGTGCGGCCGATGACGATGGCGACCTCGCCCTCGTAGTTGAGCCACTTGCATCCCTCGGGGCGCACGATCGCGCCCCGGTGGGAGTTGAGCGAGGAGGTCGGCTTGTGGAAGTACGTCGGGGTGTCCGGCAGGCCGATCCGGAACTCCTCCACCCGGCTGCGGTGGTTGAGGTGGACGGCGATCACCTTCGACGGCACCACGGGCGGCAGGTGGTGGGCGTCCTCGATCGCGACGCGGCGGCCGTCGCCGGCGACCAGGTCGTCACCCTCGCGCACGGTCTCCACGGCGGCGCCGTCGAGCAGGATGCGGCGGTACTCGGGCATGGCGGGGGCCTTTCTAGCTGAGGCTGTGGGGGTTGCGGGGGCCGGAGGCGCCGGGCGGTCCGGTGCCCGTCCAGCCGTTCGCGGGGCGGTCGAACCAGAGGTGGACCTGGCCGGTGCCGATGGAGTTCTCGTACGCGCCGTACTGGCGCGCCTTCGCGACGCAGGCCTGTTCGCCGAGGGCGCCGGCCATCATCAGGTAGTGGGAGAACCGGGCCTCCGGCTTGTACCGCCGGAACTCGTCCATGGTGTCGAGGACCTTGTCGTGACGGCCCTCCCTGAACCAGGCGATCCGCTCCTCGTCGGCGGCGCGCGCCTGCGGGGTGAAGATGTGCGACGGGTCGCCGGACTCGTGGTCGCGCAGCTCGCGCAGCGGCCAGAAGGTGTGGGACAGCGCGCCGGAGGCGATCAGCAGCACCCGGCGGCCGGGGGTGGCGGCGATGCCGTCGGCCAGGGCCCGGCCGAGGCGCAGGTGGTCCTCCATGTCGCCGGTCTGGCAGACGCCGATGGTCACCCAGCGCTTGTCCGCCAGACCCTCGCCGAGGAACTTCCACAGGTTGATCGTGGCGTAGTAGACCGGCAGGTAGGCGTCGTCGATCGGGGTGATCCAGGTGCCGTGCCGGTCGGCGAACCCGGCGATGTTGCGGGCGAGTTCGGGATCGCCGGGGTAGTCGTACGGCATCCGGCACATGCCGCGCGGCAGTTCTTCGGAGGTGAACAGCCCGGCCCGGCGGTCCTGGGCGGTGACGACGAACTCGACGGTGGTCGCCCAGTGGGAGTCCAGGACGACGACGGTGTCGTAGTCGTCGCGCGCGAAGACGTCCTCGCGCAGCTGCCGCAGACCGGTGACGAGGGTGATCTCCCTGCCCTCGTTCAGCTGGAGCCTGGTCTCCTCGGGCAGCACGATGGTGGGGACGTGGGCGAGCAGGCCCGCGCCGACGATCTCACCCATGGTCCGTCCATCCCTTCGGCGCGGTGACGGTGTTCTTGACGTCGCAGTAGAAGTCGAAGCTCCAGGTGCCGCCCTCGCGGCCGACGCCCGAGTGGCGGGAGCCGCCGAACGGGGCCCGGAGGTCCCGGACGAAGAAGCAGTTGACCCAGACGGTGCCCGCCACCAGCCGCTCGGTGACGCGCCGGGCACGGTCCCGGTCACCGGTGGCGACGGTCGCGGCCAGGCCGAAGCGGGTGTCGTTGGCCAGCCGGACGGCCTCCTCCTCGTCGCGGAAGGTCTGGAGGGTCAGGACGGGGCCGAAGACCTCCTCCTGGACGATCTCCGAGTCCTGGGCGACGCCGGTGAGCAGGGTCGGCGCGTAGTACTGGCCGTCCAGGCGCCTGCCGCCGATCTCGGCGGTGGCGCCGGCCGCCAGCGCCCGCCGCACGAAGCCGTCGATCTTCTCCAGCTGGCGGGGGTGGATGTTCGGGCCGATGCCGGTGGCCTCGTCGCGCGGGTCGCCCTGCACGATGAGCGAGGCCTTCTCGACGAAGCGACGGGTGAACTCCTCGGCGACCGTCTCCTCGACCAGGAGGCGGGTGGCGGCCAGGCAGACCTGGCCGGCGTTGTCGTACTGCTCCACCGCGAGGTCGACGGCGAGGTCCAGGTCGGCGTCGGCGAAGACCAGCAGCGGGGACTTGCCGCCCAGTTCGAGGCTGAGCGGGGTCAGGTTGGCGGCGGCCGAGGCGGCGATGTGCTTGGCGGTCGGCACCGAGCCGGTGAAGCTGATCCGGCGCACGTCGGGGTGCGCGGTGAGGGCGTCGCCGACCTCGGAGCCCAGGCCCTGCACCACGTTGAGGACGCCGGCCGGCAGCCCGGCCTCGGCGGCGACGTCGGCGAGCAGCGAGGCCGTCAGCGGCGACCACTCGGCGGGCTTGAGGACGACCGTGTTCCCGGCCGCCAGCGCCGGGGCGACCTTCCAGGTGGCCAGCATCAGCGGCGCGTTCCACGGGGTGATCAGCACGCAGGGGCCGGCCGGGTCCCAGCTGACCTGGTTGGTGTGGCCGCGGGTGTCGAAGTCCTCGTGGGCGAGCTCCAGCAGCCAGTCGGCGAAGAACCGGAAGTTGTGCGCGACCCGGGGCATGACGCCGCGGCGGTGCGAGCGCAGCAGGGCGCCGTTGTCGGCCGTCTCCACGACGGCCAGGTCCTCCAGCCGGCGCTCCACGCCGTCGGCGATCGCGTGCAGCAGGCGGGCCCGCTCCTCGCGCGGGGTGGCGGCCCAGCCGGGGAAGGCCGCCTTGGCGGCGGCGACCGCCGCCCCGGCCTCGGCGGCGGTGCCCCGGGCGATCTCGCCGAGGACGGTGCCGTCGATGGGCGAGACGTCGGTGAAGGTCCCGGCGGAGGCGACGCGCTCGCCGCCGATCCAGTGCCGGGTGTCGACGGCGACGCCGGCGACGGTGGTGGTGTGGTCGCTCATGACCTGGGGCTCCTCGTGCGTCCTCGGAAGGGGCGGGTTCGGCGGGGGGTCACTCGGAACCGGAGGCACCGGAGGCGTTGGCGGCGAGCAGCCTGCCGCCGTCCCACACCACCCCGACCTGCCGGTAGTAGGCGGCGATCGGCTCGCGCACCTCCAGCCGGGCCAGCTCCTCGGTGGGCGACTCGAACAGCTCCAGCTCGGCGTCCCCGACCCAGGGCGTCCCGGCCTCGAAGGAGGAGGCGCCGGAGGCGACCAGCTCGTCCAGGGCGAGGCCCCCGCCCTTCTCGATCGAGGGCAGCCAGCGGTGGTGGGCCATCGGGTGGCCGTTGACGAAGCCGTTGGTCCCGGACGGCTCGCGCAGGGTGACGACGGCCTGGGCCAGGCGGCGGTCCGCGGCGGCGAGGGTGGCGCCGAAGCGGGCGCCGGCCTCGATGCGCGGGGCCGGCCCGTACGGGTGGGGGCGGGTCTGGTGGATCGAGCCGAGCTTCTTCGGGTAGCCCTGGTGCAGTCCGCGGGCGATGGCGAAGTCCTTGTCGACCCAGATGTACACGCAGCGGCTGTACGTCTGCCCCTGGAACGTGCAGCGGACGACGGCGAACGCCTCCTTGTACTGGGCGCGCACCGGGTCCAGCAGCTCCTGCCCGGAGGCGGAGCAGGACTGCCAGTCGGCCCAGATCAGCGCGACGGCGCCCGGGTCCTCGTCGGCGAGCTCCAGCGGCTCGGGCAGCAGCTCGCGCACCCGGGCCGGGTCGGTGCGGTACTCGATGGTCAGCAGGTCGCCGGAGTAGCGCCACGGCGGCGAGGGGATCAGCGAGGAGGCGCCGGTCGCCGTCTTGGGGTGGAAGTATCCACGGACACTGGCCACTTGGAGGTTCCTTACGCGGTGGGGGCGGGTTGCGGGGGAGCCGGCTGCCGGAGCAGTTCGGCGCGGTGGCGGGCGGCGGCGGCCGCGGCGCCCTGGCCGCCCAGGGCGACGACGCCGACCAGACGGCCGTCCCGGTGGTAGCCGACCAGGACGTCGCCTTCGGGGTCGCCCTCCAGGACGCGCACGTCCTCCCGGCCGAGGGCGGGGGAGCCGAAGGACTGGAGCCGGAAGTCGTGCTGGTCGCTCCAGAAGGTCGGCAGCGGGGCGAATGGCTCCAGGCCGTGGTCGGTGCCGGTGAGGTGGGCGGTGAGCACCCGGGCGGCGTGCTTGGCCGTGTCGGTGGGGATGGACCAGTGCTCGACGCGGCGCGGGACGCCGTCGTAGCGGGCGTTGGGGAAGCGGGCGACGTCGCCGACGGCGATCACCTCGGGGCGTCCGCCGGCCCGCAGGTGCTCGTCCGTGAGCACGCCGTCGGTCAGGTCCAGGCCGTTGCCCTCCAGCCACTCGGTGTTGGCGAGGGAGCCGACCGACTCCACCACCACGTCCGCGGGCAGGACCCGCCCGTCGGCCAGGGCGACCCCGGTGACCTCGTCCTCGCCCTCGAAGCCGGTCACCCCGGTGCCGAGCGCGAAGCGCACGCCCCGGCGTTCGTGGCGGGTGAGCAGCGCGCGGGCCAGGAGTTCGCCGAGCGGGCCGACCATGGGCAGCGGCATCGGGTCGACCACGGTGACCTCGGCGGCGCCGAGGGCCACCGCGGTGGCGGCCACCTCGCAGCCGATGAATCCGGCGCCGACCACGACCACGCGCACGCCCGGCCCGGTCAGTGCCTCGCGCAGGCCCCGGGCGTCGGCCAGGGTGCGGACGGTGTGCCGGCCGGCCACCGGGCCGGGGCAGCGCAGCCGCCGGGGCCGCATGCCGGTGGCCACCACGAGGCCGCGGTAGGGCAGGGTCTCGCCGTCGTCCAGGCCGACCGTGCGGCCGTCGAGGTCGGCCCGGGTGACGGTGGTGCCCAGGCGCCACTCGACGTCGGCGACGGCGGCGCGGGGCCGGAAGGCGAGCGACTCGAAGGTCGCCTTGCCGGCCAGGACCTCCTTGGAGAGCGGCGGCCGGTTGTACGGCATGTGGGGCTCGTCCCCGACGAGGGTGATCGGCCCGTCCCAGCCGGCGGCGCGCAGCTGTTCGGCGGCGCGCAGGCCGGCCATGGAGGCGCCGGCCACGACGATGGGTGCGGTCACTGCTCAGTCCTCGATCCGGATGGCCTGGAGCGGGCAGACGTCGGCGGCCTCCTCGACGTCGGCGCGCAGCGCCTCGTCGGGGTCGGCGACGTAGGCGAGGTGCCCGTCGTCGTCGAAGCGGAAGACGTCGGGGGCGGCGAAGACGCACTGGCCGTGGTCCTGGCACTTGTTCATGTCGACGACGACCTGCATGGCCGGTCCTCCTGGTGCTGTGGGGGAACGTCGGGAAAAAGGGAGGGGAGGGGGCGCGGGCCCGCTGGGGCCGGGTCCCGGCCGGGGGCGGCGTACGCCGAGCGGCGGTCGAGGCCGCCAAAACGTTTGATGTCAAATAACGTAGGAGCGTGCAGCCCCGCGGTCAATAGCTATCCAGATGGATAAATTTATGTGTCGCACCCCTTGCGGGAGGGTGACCCGCGTCCTTACCGTTTGCCACCAGTGAGCGAGCGGCATCCTGCATCCCCACGCAGTCCGAAGCCGCCGCGTTTCCTTCCCCCCGTGCCGCGAGTGCGGGGAGGCGCCCCCACTTCCCCCAGGAGACACCGGTGAGCGCATCCACCACCCCACCCGTCCGCCACCACCAGGAACGGCTGGCCGCCGAGGGCATCGACGTGGTCCGGGTGACCTATCCCGACCTCATCGGCACCGAGCGGGGCCGGGACGTGCTGCTGGACCACCTGCCCTCGGCCTGCGAGCACGGCCTCGCCTTCTGCCGGGCCGTCTACCACACCAGCCCCCAGGGCGACGTCGTCCCCGTCCCCGGCGGCCTGGACGCCGGCCTGCCCGACATCTGCGTGCGCCCCGACCTGGACACCCTGACCGCCCTGCCCTGGGAGCCCGGAGTCGCCTCCTGCCTCGGCGACGTCACCGACCCGGCCACCGGAAGGCCCGCCCCCGAGTCCCCCCGCGACCTGCTGCGCGGCGTGGTCGAGCGCTGCCGGCAGTACGGCCTGCACCCGGTCGTGGGGCCGGAGTTGGAGTACTTCCTGTGCGACGAGGCGTCCGGGACCCCGCGCGGCTGGCGCCGCTACAGCGACGCCAGCGGCGTCGTCTACACCGCGGGACTGCGCGCCGACGGCGACAACCACCTGCTGCGCACCCTGCGCCTGCTGCGCGACCTGGGGATCGGCGTCAGCAACGGCAACCACGAGTTCGACGGCTCCCAGTTCGAGATCAACCTGACCCACTCGGACGCCATGTCGGCCGCCGACCGGGCCTTCCGCTTCAAGTCCGCCGTCAAGGAACTCGCCCGCAAGGAAGGCCGGCTGGCCACCTTCATGGCCAAGCCCTTCCAGGACGCGGGCGGATCGGGCTTCCACCTCCACCTGTCCTGCGTGGACGAGGAGGGCGGCAACGTCTTCGCGGACCCGGCCGCGCCGTACGGACTCAGCGCCACCGCCCGGCACGCGGTGGCCGGCGTCCTCGCCCACGCCCCGGCGCTCGCCGCGCTGGCCAACCCGACCGTCAACTCGTACAAGCGGTTCGGCCCCGACACCCTCGCCCCCTGGCTGGTCGACTGGGGGCTGGACAACCGCAGCGCCATGGTCCGCGTCCCGCCGGAGCGCGGCTCCGGCAGCCGCTTCGAACTGCGGCTGGGGGACGCCAGCGCGAACCCCTACCTGCTGATCGCCGGCACCCTCGCGGCGGCGCTGCTCGGCGTCGTCGCCGGCGACGAGCCCCCCGCCCCGCTGGAGGGCTACGGCTACGACCCCGCCAAGTCCCCCCTGCTGCCGTCGTCGCTGACCGCCGCGCTCGACGCGCTGGAGGCGGACGCCGCCCTGACCGAGGTGCTCGGCCGGGACTTCACCACCGCCTACCTCTCGTACAAGCGCGACGAGGTCGCCCGCTTCCATCGGCACATCACCGACTGGGAGTTCACCGAGTACGCCTACCACCTGTAGAACGCCGAGGAGCGAACCCATGACCGCCGTGCCCACCACGCCCGCCTTCGGCGCCGTCCACGAGCCGATGCCCCTGGACCAGGTGAACCTGGCCGATCTCGACAACTTCACCGACGGCACCACCCCGTGGCGGATGTTCCACACCCTGCGCCACGAGGCCCCGGTCCACTGGCAGGAGGAGGAGGCGCCCAACTCCGGCTTCTGGTCGATCACCCGGCACGCCGACATCGCCCGGGTCGACCGGGACGCCGAGACCTTCACCTCCACCAGGTTCGTGAACCTGGAGGAGGTCGACGACGACCAGATCAAGAAGCGCGCCTCGATCCTGGAGCTGGACGGCGTCCGCCACCGGGCCATGCGCAGCCTGCTCCAGCGCCAGTTCGGCGCGAACGTGATCAACAGCTACGCCGACTTCCTGCGCGGGCTGACCGCCGACACGCTGGACGCAGCCCTGGCCAAGGGCACCTTCGACTTCGTCAAGGAGGTCTCCGCCGACTTCCCGATCAACGTCCTCGCCCGCCTGCTGGACGTGCCGCCGGAGGACAACCAGCAGCTCATCGACTGGGGCAACCGGATCATCGGCAACACCGACCCGGACTACGCCGACGTCCTGCTGCACAGCGAGGAGAGCGAGAAGTACCGCGACCTGCCGTTCCGCTCGCCCGCCTCGCTGGAGGTCTTCGCCTACGGCCGCGAGCTCGCCCGGCAGCGGCGCGGCGGCGCCGGCACCGACCTGATCTCCCGGCTGGTCAACGAGACCCCGAAGGACGGGGTGCCGCTGTCGGCGCAGGACTTCGACAACTACTTCCTGCTCCTGGTCGTGGCCGGCAACGAGACCACCCGGCACACCATCAGCCACTCGATGCTGGCGCTGCTCCAGCACCCCGAGCAGCTCGCGCGCCTCCAGGAGGACCCGTCGCTGATCCCCGGCGCGGTGGAGGAGTTCCTGCGCTGGGCCTCGCCGGTCTACCACTTCCGGCGCACGGCCACCCGGGACGTCGAGCTCGGCGGCAAGCGGATCAAGGAGGGTGAGAAGGTCGTCATGTGGTTCGCCTCCGGCAACCGGGACGAGGAGGTCTTCGGCAACCCGTACGACTTCGACGTCACCCGTACGGACAACGACCACGTCACCTTCGGCAAGGGCAGCCCGCACCTGTGCCTGGGCAACCTGCTGGCGCGCACCGAGATCCGGATCATGTTCGAGGAGCTGATCCCGCGGCTGGCGGGCATCAAGCTGGCCGGTGACGTCCCGCGGGTGCGCTCCAACTTCGTGAACGGCATCAAGAGGCTGCCGGTGGAGGTCACCCTCGCCTGACGGCCGCCCCGGCGGGGCGGGTCCGGTACGAAGCTCCCGCGGCGGTGGCCGCGGGAGCTTCGGCGCGTTCCGGGTGGCCGGCCTACTCCTGGCCGGCGATGGCCACGGCGGCGGCGATGACGGCGGCCTTCACGCGGTCCAGGGCGTCCTCCTCCTGACCGACGATCATGCGCCGGACCTGCGGGACTCCCAGCGGCCAGCCCACCAGCCCGGTGAAGATCAGCAGGAGCGTCGGCGCGTCGATCGCGGTGATCTGCTCGGAGGCGGCGGTGCGCACGCTGTTCAGGCCGGCGGCCTTCCGCTGGTAGTGCTCCCGCCGTGACTCCTCGTCGGGAACGGGCCGGTCGCCGTACTCCAGCGCCTCCCAGAGCAGCAGGCGGGTCACCTCGGGGTGCTCCTGGTGGTAGGTGAACAGCCGGTCGACGTAGTCGGCGACGTTCACCGTCCCCGTGGCGGTGGGCGGCGGAACGGCGGCCGCCAGTTCGCCCAGGGTCCGTTCGAGGACCGTGGCGAAGAGCGTCTCCTTGTCGCCGAAGTAGAGGTAGATGGCCTGCTTGTTGGCCTGGGCCTCGCGGGCGATCCGGTCGACGCGAGCGCCCGCGACGCCGTACTGGGCGAACTCGGCCAGCGCGGCTCGGTAGATGCGGGTCCGGGTCTGCTCGGAACGTGAGGTCATGGCCCATCCTCGGATCTCGGGCGGCGGGGACTGCGGTCGGGTGGGGGATCGATCAGTTTATGCGGGGCGACTGAAAAAACCAACTGGTTGAATTAAACCATCTGGTTGGTGTAGAAAATTGACCGTGCCGCCCCCGGGTCGACCGGCTGCCGCCCGGCCCGCTCACCCCGCCCGGCCCGCTCACTCCGGTCCGGCCTGTTCACTCCGGTCCGGCCTGTTCACCCCTGTCCGCTTTCCGCATCTCCGCGCGACCAAGGACCTGTCATGACAGACACTCCGGTTCTCCACCGCGACGTCGCGGGACCACCCCGCCGCGCCACCGTCCGCCCGTCGCTGTTCCTGGTGATGGCCGTGTGCAGCGGGGCCACCGTCGCCAACGTCTACCTCGCCCAGCCCCTGCTGAAGCTGTTCGGCGACAGCCTCGGGGTCCCGCACTCCTCGGCGGGCGTCGTCGTCACCTGCGCCCAGTTCGGCTACGCGGCCGGCATCCTGCTGCTGGTCCCGATGGGCGACGTCCGGCGCCGGCGGCCGCTGCTCGGTGTGATGCTGTCCGCCACCGTCGTCCTCCTGCTGCTGGCCGCCGCCTCCCCCGGACTCTGGGTGCTGGCCGCCGCCACCGCCGCGATCGGCGCCGCCACCGTGATCCCGCAGGTGCTGGTGCCGCTCGCCGCCGAACTCGCGCCCCCGGAGAAGCGCGGCGCGGTGGTCGCCAACGTCCAGATCGGCCTGATGGCCGGCATCGTCGGCTCCCGGGTGATCGGCGGCGCCGTCGGGCAGGCCGCGGGCTGGCGGGCGGTCTACGTGCTGGCCGCCGTGCTGACCGCGGCCACCGGCGCCCTCGTCGTCCACCTGCTGCCCGAGGAGGGCGCGCGCCCGGCGATGAGCTACACCGGCCTGCTGGCCTCGCTGCCCCGGCTGGTGCGCGACGAACCCTCCGTCCGGCACGCCTGTGTGCTGCACGGCGCGCTGTTCGGCGCCTACAGCGCCACCTGGACGACCCTCGTCCTGGTGCTGACGAACGACCACTACGGCTACAGCAGCGCGGTGGCCGGCCTGTTCGGGGTGCTGGGCCTGGCCGGCGCGGTGACCGCGCCCTGGGCCGGGCGCTTCATCGACCGCGAGGGAGCCCAGCCGATCATCATCGCCTCCCTGCTGCTCACCCTGCTCTCGGCCGGCGCCTACGCGCTGGGCGGCACGGTGCTCGCCTCCCTGATCGTCGCCATCGTGCTGGCCGGCGTCGGGGTGCAGTGGAGCCAGATCGCCAACCAGGCCAGGATCTTCGCCCACGTCCCCGACGCCCGCAGCCGGGCCAACACCGTCTACATGGTCGCGGTCTTCCTCAGCGGAGCGATCTCGGCGGCGGTGGCCAGTGTCTGCTTCGGCTCGTACGGCTGGGCCGGGGTGTGCGTGCTCCAGACGGTCCTCGTGGCCGTGGGCCTGGCGGCCGTCCCCCTGATGCGCCGCCACGACCGCCTCAACCCGCTCGCCGGCTGACTGCCACCCGACCGGCATCCATCAGTGACTACCGTCACGGAAAGGCACGTTGATGACCACTCCCGCCATGCCCAAGGCCGTCCTGCAGTTCTTCGAGGCCTCCCGGAAGGGCGACGCCGACAGCTGGGCCGACTCCTTCGCCGAGGACGCGCTGTTCCACGACCCGGTGGGCACCGAGCCGCTCCAGGGCCGCGAGGCGATCCGGGCGTTCATCGCGTCCGTCATCCCCGACTTCGACCCCTTCCTCGGCCTGACCCCGCTGGAGGCCCACAACGTCGGTGAGTTCACCGCCGTGTCCTGGCGCGGTGCGGCCGTCTCCACCGCCGGCAAGCCGGTCAACTGGTCGGGGATCAACGTCTACCAGCTCAACGGCGAGGGGCTGATCCAGGAGGCCAAGGCCTACTTCGACCACGCGATCTTCGCGGCGCAGCTCGCCGACAACTGAGCGACCGCGCACCCCTGACGCGGGGCTCGTACGGCACATCCGGTCGTGCCGCACGAGCCCCGCCGCGTTCCGCCCGACGCGCGGGCGGGCCGGTCGGAGGCCCGGCCGTCCGGTCAGAAGTTCCTGGCCGGCAGCACGCCCCAGGACCCGGTGACGCTCCTGGCGAGCACCTCCGGGTCGGTCTCGACCGGCGTCGAGTCGGGGATCAGGACCACCACGCTGCCCTGCCGCGCGACGGCCCGGCTCCACCACTCCTCGCCGCCCTCCCGCTCCGGGAAGGAGGCGGGCCGGCCCCGGAAGAGGCTCTTGCGGTAGCGGGAGACCTCCACCTGGTCCCGGCGCCGGCGCAGCGCCCAGCCCTTGCGGTCCGCCGGCTCCCCGGGGAGCTCCACCGGCAGGTGGTGGCCGCACTCCATGTGGTCGAAGCCCTCGAAGGCCAGCAGGTACGGCAGCGGACTGTACGTCTCGCCGACGTGGTCGGTCACGAACGCCGTGAAGCGCGGGACCAGCAGCAGGCCGGCCAGCGCCGCCGCCTCCGGCGCCGCGAGGGCCACGGCGTGCGCGTGGAACGGCAGGCCGTCGGGGAGGCTCCGCGACCTGGTGGTGAGTACGCCGGGAGGCAGGACGGCTCCGGCGTGACGATGAGTATCGGACACGACATCAGAGAGTAGGGGCTCCGGCGGCCGCGGTGGCCCGATTCGGCCGATCGATCCCGGAATGGCACATCTGACCCATTTCCCCGAAGGGTTGTTCGCGCGGCCGGCGGCGCACACCTGCCCCGCCGAGGGCGGGGCAGGTGGACGGGGGCTACGGGCAGTTCTCGTCGATCTTGTACTGGAGCGCCCTCGGGTAGTCGTGCCGGCTGAGCCGGACGCGGGCGAGGATCGGCGCGTGGTTGATGTCGTTGCCGGGGTCGGCGATGTCCGTCAGGAGCGCGTCGAGCTCGGCGTGGGTGGAGAGCTCGAACCCGTGCATCCGGTCCTTGTCCGTACCGAACACCTCGGCCAGCTTCTCGTACCGCCACGGGTGCAGCACGTTGTAGAAGTCGGCCCCGTCGGACGGCCTCTCCTTGTAGTAGCAGGGGCTGACCAGCATCTGCTCGATGCCGTAGAAGCCCTCGTTGTCCAGGACGAAGAAGACCGGCCGCAGGTGGTGGCGGACCTGGGTGGACAGCTCCTGGCAGATCTCCTGGAACGAGCCGTCCCCGACGAACACCAGCGGGCGCTTCAAGGGCTGTTGCCGGCCCAGTGCCACGCCGGTGGTCGCGCCGACCGAGTAGCCGATGGACAGCCAGCTGTTCTGTGCCAGGAAGCCGGCCCGGTCGGGGATCCGCAGGTTCATCGAGCCGAGCAGCGCGAACCCGGCGTCCGAGACCACCGTGAACGGCGAGGGGGCCTGCGGGTCGCCGCCGGTGGCCCGGTGCTCCAGGAAGAAGTTGACGTGCTCGAAGAAGCTGTCGTACGTCAGCTCCTCCGGGTACCGGTCGGTGCTCAGCGATTCCAGGAAGTCGGCCGTGGTCGCCGGGACGTCCAGGCCCGCCGCGCGGGCCAGCGCGAAGTGGTCGGCCGGGAAGGTCTGTCCCGCCAGGCCTTCGCGCAGCGCGGTGATGAACCGACCGAGCGGGACCTCGGGGAAGTACCTGGAACCGACGCTGACGCCGTCGCGGGCCGCCACGATCCAGTCGTCGCCGATGGACTGCTCGCCGCCGAGGTTCTTGGACGTGGACCAGGTGCCCAGGCCGATCCGGCACCCCGAGTTCTTGAAGGCCTTCCGGACCTCCGGCAGGCTCGCCTTGCCGTTGTAGACGCCGGCGAACAGCGGATGCCGTTCGGACACCACGGACTTCGCGCCGACCGTGGTGCAGAACTGCATCCGGGTGAACTGCACGAACTCCAGCAGCTCGTTCTCCAGCCGCAGGCGGACGAGTTCCTCGCCGGCCCAGACGATCGGCGTGCCGAACTTCCCGATCAGCTCCACCGCCGCCGCGACGGCCTTGTCCAGCATGTTCTTGTTCCGCTGGGTGAACGGCCGCTCGTGAGCGCGGAGTTCGCCCTGCGGAGGATCACAGGGCGCGTGCCAGAGGTCCTCCATGACCTCCAGGTAGACCGGCTTGCGCTGGGTCAGGCACGCGGTGATCGCGCTGTCGATCTGCGAGGGCGCGAGCCCCGGGTTGGAGAGCACCTGCGCGTCCACGGTGACCTGCCGGTAGACGTCCAGGTTGCTCTCCCGGCGCGGGCTCATGTGCGAGGTGAGCAGGCCGACCGCCTGGTAGTTGAGCCACTGCTCGTACGAGGGCGCGGCGTTGATCGCGATCAGCGGCACGTCCTCGACGTAGGCGCCGCCGATCGTGTTGAGCAGGCTGAACGCGCCCACCCCGTAGGTCACCGCGACGGCGCCGACGCCCGGCTCGGCCGTGCCCGGTTCGGCGTCGGCGGTGCGCACCCGGGCGTAGGCGTCCGCCGCGTAGCCGCCGCCCATCTCGGTCGGGGTGCCGATCCAGCGCACCTCCGTGGTGTCCTGCATGATCGTCAGGAACGGGCCGAGGAAGTCGCCCGGCACCCCGAACAGGTACCGGATGCCCAGCTGTTCCAGCCTGGTGGCCAGGTAGCGGGCCACCGTCCATTCGTCGTCGCCGCTCATCGGCTCATCGCCTCCTGCTCCTGTCGGCCTTCCCGGCCGGCCCGCGTCTCGGGCCGGATCTCCGGCCGGGCCGGGGGCGGCGGCGGTGGTGCCTCGTGGACGGCGATGGCCGCCCGCACCGCGGTCTCCACCGCGCCCTCGATCCAGGCGTGCTTGAGGGAGACGTGCTCGCCGGCGAAGTGCACCGGGCCCTCCGGCTTGACCACGTCGAGGTGGAAGCTGGTCATCTGGTGCGGGGTGTACACCGCCGCCTCGCCGAAGGCGTACGGGTCGCGCAGCCAGCTCTGGGTCTGCCCGTAGCCGGTGTAGAACACCTCGATCCGCCGGCCGTGCACCGACTGGAGGTTGCGCAGCGCGTAGACGTAGCGCTCGGCGTCCTCCATCGAGTCCCAGCGCACCGCGTCGTCCGACCAGCTGTAGCTGGCCAGCACCACGCCGCCGCCGTCGCCGCCCGGCACCGGGTGCGAGGGGTAGTACATGAAGCGGTTCGGGTTGTCGGTGGTCGAACCGCCGCCGAAGCAGTTGGTGGCGGGGCGTACGCTCGCCCGCAGCAGCGCGGTGTGGCGGTAGACGTCCTGCTGGGCCTGGCTGATCCGCCGCTCGTCGACGCTGGAGTGCGCGCCGAGCAGCACCTCCGGCACGTCGCGCGGCGGCCGGTGGCCGTTGTGGGACGCCGCCACGGCCGCTTCGGCGTCCTCCTCGCCGACTCGCTGGTAGTACTCGTACAGGCCGGGCACGATGGAGTCGAGTTCGGTCTTCCACTCCGCCTCGGTGAACTCCCACCAGCGGCGGGAGAACTCCAGCAGCACCTTGGTGGCCTGGTCGTAGTGGGTCTCGATGATCGCCCGGCGCTTCTTGTACGAGAACGGGGGCTCCACCTGGACGAAGCGCAGGGCGGAGAACGGGACCGTGACGATCGCGTAGTCGCCCGTCCAGACCTCGGGTCTGGCCTCCGGATCGCCCTCGGGGACGGTGTGGACGGCGACGTGCGGTCCGTTCGGGCCGACGTCGAGTCCTCCTCCGCCGTCCTGGTGCGGGTCCCAGTACTCCATCCGGATCATCCGCTCGCCCATCCTCAGCTCCTCCCGGAGCTCCTGGGCGAGGGCGTGGGGCAGGTTCCAGCTGCCGCCCGCGATCTCCCAGTAGGTGGCGGTCGGGTTGATGTCGCTGCGGCCCAGGAAGGTGTGGAAGAAGGCCAGGTGCAGCCGCGAGGTCATGTTCTCGATCGTGCCGATCGCCTCGACGGCCTCGTCGCTGAAACCCG
This sequence comes from Kitasatospora sp. NPDC056783, assembly GCF_042789895.1. NCBI lineage: Bacteria > Bacillati > Actinomycetota > Actinomycetes > Kitasatosporales > Streptomycetaceae > Kitasatospora > Kitasatospora sp. NPDC056783. Next base: position 14,033 of record NZ_JBHUAF010000060.1, on the reverse strand, counting down.
CGTACTCGCGCAGGAAGCGGCCCATCGAGTAGCCGTCGAAGTCGTCGATCACCCGGGCCCAGCCGTCCAGCCACTCGGCGAACGGCTTGTTCTCCCGCTTGCCGTCCTTGACCACCGAGTAGTAGTCACGGACCGGCTCCAGCGCCTCGTGGACCATGTCGGCGACGGTGACCCGCGCCTCGTCGCCGGTGAGGAGGAAGCCCCCGTTGACGCGGCTCGGGTCGGCGGCGTACTCGCTGCGGCGGGCCTGGATCCGGTTCGTGCGGATCCAGGAGTTGAAGCGCTTGTCCGGTTCGAGGAAGGCCGGGCTGTCCTGGCCGTACGTCCAGACCTTGCCGGGCTCGAAGGACTCGTAGACCACCGGCGGGACGGGCGCGTCGAGGTTCCCGGTGTCCGGATCGACGTCGACGTTGAAGAACAACTGCCGCTTCAGGCCGAGGCGGTCGACCAGCGCCAGGGCGAGCGGATGGAAGCTGGGCAGTCGCATCGCCCCGGCCTCGGCGTACTGCTCCGGGTCGTAGAACGGCCCGTCGGTCCCGTCGTCGGTGGTGCGGAAGGTCTTGATCCGCCCGCCCACCCGGCTGGCGTTGGCCTCCAGGATGGTGACGTTGTGCCCGGCGTCCTTGAGCAGCTTTCCGGCGACCAGGCCGGCGATGCCCGCGCCGACGATCAGCACTTTTTTGGGCTCGTCCGTCCGTGGGATGCCGTCCTTGATCAGGACGTCGAGGTAGCGCAGCTTCAGGTCCTCGTCGTCCGGACCGATCAGCAGCAGTTCGCGTGCCAGCTGCCGGCTGGTCTGCCGGTGGGCGCGATCGCCGGCGTTGCCGGTGGGGGTGGTGGTCATGCGCGGTTACCTCGCGGCGAGTGGGTGGCAGGGCAGGATGATCACGGGATGTGATGGGCCCGCAACCCAACGTAGCCTTCGCGTCGAGAGCCCTGTCAACCGGAGGCCAGCCGCCCGGTGGGTCGCGCGGAGCCGCCGGACGCCTCCGCTCATGCCGAGAGGCAGCCCCGCCGGGGCTGCCCCTCGACTCGGTCTCCGTGGCTCCGCCGTGGTCAGCGGTTCTCGGAGGCGCCCGAGACCCGGGCGATCCACTCCTCCACCTCGTGGGAACCGCGGGGCATCGCGGCGGAGAGGTTCTCGTAACCGTCCTCGGTCACCAGCACGTCGTCCTCGATGCGCACGCCGATGCCGCGGAACTCCTCCGGCGCCAGCAGGTCGTCCGCCTTGAAGTACAGGCCCGGCTCGACGGTGACGATCATGCCCGGCTTCAGCTCGCCGTCCATGTAGTCCGCGCGCAGCAGCAGCTGGCAGTCGTGCACGTCCATGCCCAGGTGGTGGGAGGTGCCGTGGACCATCCAGCGGCGGTGCCAGCCGCCGTTCTCCGGGTCGAGGGTCTGCTCCAGGGTGACGCCCTCGGGCAGCAGGCCCCACTCGTGCAGGTGCCGGGCGATGACCTCGTTCGCGGCGGCGTGGATGTCGCTGAACTTGTTGCCGGGCCGCACCGCCTCCATGCCGGCCCGCTGCGCCGCGTGGACGGCGTCGTAGATCTTGCGCTGGACGTCCGTGAAGCGGCCGCTCACCGGAAGGGTGCGGGTGATGTCGGCGGTGAACAGCGAGTCGATCTCGATCCCGGCGTCGACCAGGATCAGGTCGCCCTCGCGGACCTCGCCGGTGTTCTTCGTCCAGTGGATGGTGTTGGCGTGGTCGCCGGCCGCGCAGATCGACTCGTAGCCGATCCCGTTGCCCTCGTGCCGCGCGTACAGGCCGAAGACGCCCTCGACCCAGCGCTCGCCGCGGCCCTTGCGGACGGCCTCCGGCAGGGTGGCGATGATCGCCTCGAAGCCCTTGTGGGTGGCGGCGATCGCCTTGCGCATCTCGCCGACCTCCCACGCGTCCTTGACGATCCGCATCCCGGACAGCTCGCGGGCGAGCTCCGCGTCGGCCTCCTGCCGCTCCTCGGCGGTCGGGGAGGTGCCCGCCTGGGTGCGGAGGGTGTCCACGAGCTCGGTGAGCTTCGGGTCGGCCGGGCGCACGACGCGCAGCCGGGCCGCGTCGCCCTTCGCCAGGTCGGCCTCCAGCTCGTCGATGTGGCGGGCGGTGAGGCCGAGCCGCGACTCGACGTCGGCGACGGTCGGGCGGTAGCCGACCCAGAACTCCCCGTACCGGGAGTCGGTGTAGAACTCCTCGGTGTCCCGAGGGGCCGGCGGGCGGAAGTACAGGACGGCCCGGTGTCCGCCCTCGGCCTCGGGCTCCAGCACGAGGACGCTGTCGGGCTCCGCGTCCGAGCCGATCCCGGACAGGTGGGCGAAGGCGGTGTGCGGGCGGAAGGTGAAGTCGGTGTCGTTGCTGCGCACCTTCAGGCCGCCGCCGGGGACGACGAGCCGCTCGCCGGGGAACCGAAGGGACAGCGCCGCCCGGCGGAGGGCCGCGTGATCGGCCACCTCGGCGCGGGGCGCGGGGGATCGGTCGTCGGCCGCCCATCCCGAGGCCATGAACTCCCGGAACACGGTGCTGACGGGGGTGTCCCGGTGGCCGGCCTTGGGCTGATTCTCGCTGGTCATGCCAAATATCCTGTCATATCGAACAATTACGTGGAGCTTGACGGTGGTTCAGGCGTCCGGCGCGGGCCGGTCGTCCCCGGGGGAGGGGGCCTGCTCGCGGCAGCGCACCATGAACGACCGCTCGAAGACGATGACGGTCTCTCCCGTCGACTTCGTGCCCGTGGTCTCCACCGTGATGATCCCCTGCCCCGGCCGGGACCGGGACAGCCGCTTGTCGAGGATCCGGCTGGTCGCGTAGAGGGTGTCGCCGACGAAGACCGGGTCCTTCAGCCGGACCCTGTCCCAGCCCAGGTTGGCCACCGCCCGCGCCGACAGTGCCTGCACCGTCATCCCGCCGATCAGGCACAGCGTGATGCCGCTGTTGACCAGCACCTTCCCGTACTCGGCGCCGGCCCCGTAGTGGGTGTCGAAGTGGAGCGGGTGCTGGTTCATGGTCAGCAGGGTCAGCCAGGTGTTGTCGGCCTCGGAGAGGGTGCGGCCCGGCCAGTGCCGGATCACCATGCCGGGCTCGAAGTCCTCGTAGTCCCCGCCGTGTTCCTCGACGTACTCGTTGTCGTTCACCCGACGAAGCGTCATACCGCCACCATCACATTGTCGGAACTGCTGACGCTCCCGCGGACGTTGACGATCCCGGCGGTGCCGTCGCCGTAGAACCGGCAGAACAGCCCGGCCGGGCGGCCGCCGAACACCAGCGGGCCCAGCACCGGGGCGACGTCGACGTCCTGCGGCTCGTCGGAGCCGTCGGTGATCAGCGAGACCTTGCAGCCCTGGGGCCGCACGAACTGCTGCACGATGCTGGGGCCGCTCGCGAGCGCCTCGCCGACGGCGGACTCCCACGCGGCCTGGTCGGTCTCGCGGCCGAGGACCACCTGCTTGCCGCAGTCCCCGAGGGCGGCCTTGAGCACCAGCTGCTCCCGGTTCGCCAGCACGAAGGGGAGCAGGTCAACCTGCCGGCCCTCGCGTTCGGTCCTCCGCTCCGAGAGCACCCGGGTCCACGGCAGGTACCGCTCGACGAGCCGGCGCTCGCCCGCGGTCATCCACGGCCGCCCCTCCGACAGCAGGCCCATGGTGAGCTTGCTGTGGAGGAAGGTCGACGTCTGGGTGCCCACCAGCACGCAGCCGTTGTCCAGGGCGTCCTGGACCGGGGCGGTGTCGATGCCCGCCTCCACCCAGTCCGGGATGGTGAAGTTCCGCAGCCCGATCGAGTGGCGCAGGTGCGGCGCGCAGTCCCAGGCCCGGTGCAGCTCCTCCGGCTCGAAGAAGCGCGCGGTCAGTCCGTGGCTGTTGTAGTAGTCGGTCTCCATCTCGAAGTACCGCGGCTCCACACCGGGCACCCGGGAGCTGCCGACGACGGCCACCCTCGGCGCCAGCGCCAGGTCCGCGGCGAGCGAGCGGAACATCTCGGCGCGGACGGCGAGCGGGTCCGGGGAGCGGTACGGGAGCCGGCCGTCCTGGTCGGCGTGGAGGCTGTTCCACACCGTCAGGCGGCTCCGCGTCTCCACCACGCCGCCGAGCGCGCCGCTGACGTTGAACTCCAGGAACTGCGGCCCGTCCGGCCCGATGACCAGGTCCGGCCGGACCACGCTGTCGGCGTACCGCTCCTCGACGAAGGCGTCGTCGATCCACAGCCGGTCCTCTTCGGCGGGCATGCCGTAGGCCGCCAGCCGGTCGGCGTTGGTGCGCCCGGTCTCCAGGGCGGTGCGGCGCAGCAGCTCGATCAGCGCCACGCTCACCCGGAAGACCTCGGCGTAGGAGGCGCGGGGGATCGCCATCGGCGCCGCGGGCAGCACCGGCTGGTAGGGCCAGCCGGTGTCCCGGAGCTCATGGCGCAGCATCCGCCGGATCGTCTCCGCCGGCGCGGCGGGCTCGATCCGGTGCGTCCCGAACCACGGGTGGCCGTTCACCGCGCCGAGGTCCTCATGCGTGCCCATCCGGCACTCCCTCCCTGGTCGGCGCGGTGTCGGCGGACGACCCGTCCGCCTCCCGCACGTCCGCTTCCCGCCGGGCCGCCCGGTGCCGCTCGAACAGCGCCACCGCGGCGGCGGTGTCCTCGATGGCCATGCCGACCGTGCGCAGGACCGAGGTCCGGCCGGCCACGGCGATCTCGCCGTTCACCAGCCGGCCCAGCTCGTACAGGTCCTCGGCCCCGATCAGGCCGCCGGCCAGCGCGGCCCGCACCTCGCCCGCGCCGTCCAGCGCGGCGGTGCGGTCCTCGACGACGGTGACGGCCTCGGCCAGCAGGGCCGGGTCGAGCTCGACGGCGTCCGGGTGGGTGCCGCCGATCACGTTCACGTGCGCCCCGGCGGCCACCCAGCCGGCCTCGATCACCGGGGTGGCGTCGTCGGTGGAGGTGGCCGTGCAGATGATCGGCGCGCCGGCCACCGCCTCCTCGGCGGTGTCGTGGACGGTCACGTGGACGCTCCGGGCCGCGGTGGCCCGGACCCAGTCCGCGAGCTCCTCGGCGCGGGCCCGGGTGCGCGAGTGGATCCGGACAGTGCGGATCGGGCGCACCGCCGACACCGCCCGGATCAGCGCGCGCGCCTGCACGCCCGCGCCGATCACCGCCAGGTCGTCGGCGTCCTCGGGAGTGCACCAGCGGGTCGCCAGGGCGGCGACCGCGCCGGTGCGGACGGCGGTGAGCTCGGCGCCGTCCAGCAGGGCGGTGATCCGCCCGGTCTCCAGGTCGGTGAGCGCGACGATGCCGTGGATCAGCGGCAGCCCGCGGCCCGGGTTGTCCGGGGTGAGCGTGGTGACCTTGACGCTGCCCACCCCGCGCTTCTCCCAGACGGCGGGGCTGACCAGCAGCACGCGCTGGTCGCCGTGCTCGACGACGGTCCGGGCGGGGGAGGTGGTCCGGCCGGCGGCCAGGTCCACGAACATCTCGCCCAGCACGTCGATCACGCGGGTCATCGGCAGCGGGCCGGCCATGTCGGCGGCGCCGACCGTGACGGGTGCGGCGGTCATGCCTCGCCGCCCTTCCCGGCGTCGCCGCCGTCGTCGTCGTTCGCGGGCGCGCCGTCGGTCGCGGTGTCGGTCGCGGTGTCGTTCGCGGCGTCGGAGCCGAACCGGCGAGCCCAGGCGTCCTCGCGCGCGACGGTGTCACGCGCCCGCCGGGCGAACGGCGGCCCGACCATGTTGCCGTCCACGACGGCGATCCCGCCGTCGGCCGCGGCCACGGCCTCGGCCACCCGGCGCGCCAGCGCCAGTTCGTCGGGCCGGGCCCGCAACACGCGGTTGATCACGTCGAGTTCGCGCGGGTGGACCGTCGCCTTGCCGTGGAAACCGAGCGCCCGGACCCGGGTGGTCTCCTCGGTGAGGACATCCGGTTCGGCGAGCCGGTAGTTGGCGGTGTCGACGCAGGCCGTCCCGAACCGGGCGCAGGCCATCGCCATCGCCTGGCGGGCCGCCAGCATCGCCTCCCAGCCGATGTCGACCCCGATCGTGGCGGCCAGGTCGGCCGAGCCGAACACCAGGCCGTCCGCGGCGCGCGCGATGGAGTCGACGCGGCTGACCGACTCGACCGTCTCCACCGTCACGTAGACCTCGGGGCGGGCGCCGGCCGAGGCCAGCATCCGGCGCAGCAGGTCGACCTCCTCCGCCGAGGTCACCATCGTCATCAGGACGATGCCGGGCCTCACCGGGCTGTCCGCCAGCATCTGGACGTCCCGCACCGCCGCGAGGCTGCCGAGCTCGTTGACGCGCACGGCGACGTTCGCCGGCCGCGGCGCCTTCTCCAGCGCGGCCCGGCAGACCTCGCGGGCGGCCGGCTTGTCGGCCGGCGGGACGGAGTCCTCCAGGTCGATCAGGTGGACGTCGGCGTCGTACGACCACGCCTTGACCACCCGGTCCAGCGACAGGGCCGGGGTGTACAGGATGCTGCGCGGTACCGCCCGGGCCGCGCCGGTCACTTGGCCACCGGCCGCGGCCCGGCACCCGCCGGGAGCGCGCCGGCCTGGATCAGCGCGGCGGCGAGCCGGCGGATCTGGTCCTCGGTCTGGCCGGCCCGCAGCATCACGCGCAGCCCGGCGGTGCCGCGGGCGACGATCGGGAAGAACACCGGCGAGGTGTAGAAGCCCGCGGCGAAGACCTTCTTGGCGGCCTCGACGACGGTCTCGTCGGTCATCGGCACGACGCGGATCGGGAAGGTGGCCTCGGCCTGCTCGGTGGTGACCAGCGAGTCGAACAGCGAGATGTTGGCGCGCAGCTTCGCCTGGAGCCGGTCCAGCTCCTCGGTGCGGTGGATCTCGGCCGAGGCCATCGCCGCGCCGACCGCGGCGGCGTTCATCTTCTGCGAGTAGCCCAGCGGGCCGGCGAAGCGCTCGATGAGCCGCCGGGTGTCCTCGGAGTAGCCGTCGAGCAGGATCGCCGTGCCACCGGCCCCGAAGCCCTTGGTCAGGGTCGCCACGGTGATGGTCCGCTCGTCCAGGATCGGGGCGTGCGAGCGGACGTAGCCGATGCCGCGCTCCCCGTACGCGGACAGCGAGTGGGAGTCATCGTAGAAGACCAGGAGGTTGTACTTCTCCTGGAGGACGGCCAGCTCCTTGACGGGCGCGTAGCCGCCGAGGCTGTCCGAGCCGTCGACCACGTAGCAGACGCGCTCGTAGGTGCGGCACATGTCCTCGAGGAAGCCGAGGTCGTGGTGCTTGCTGGTCACCACCTCGGTCTCGTCCGCGCAGGCCGGCTTGGCGTTGCCCATCGAGACGTGGGCGTTCTTGTCGAAGACCATCAGCGGCCGGGTGCCGTTGCCGAGGTGGCCCGAGGCGATCAGCGGGAGCAGGCCGGTGCTGGCCGCGGCGGTGGACAGCGCGCTGATCACCATCGCGCCGAACAGCTCGCCGAGCGACTCCTCCAGCTCCAGCAGGACCGAGGTCTGGACGCGGGTGCGCGGGATGCAGTGGTCCAGCACGCCGAAGCGGCGCAGCGACTCGACCGCGCCGTCGATGACCTTCGGGTGGGTGTCCAGGTCCAGGTAGGAGCAGACCGTGAAGTTCACGAACTCGTGACCGTCGGCCATCGTGAAGACGCCGTCCCGGAGGTCGCCGACGACACCGGCGACCCCGTTCTCGTAGGACGTGTTCCAGAAGGCGTTGCCGATGCCGATGAGCTTGTCGTTGTTGCGGTACAGGTGGGCGGGGGTGATGGACTTGCGGTCGCTCATCAGGAGTTCACCTCGGTGGGCTTGTAGCTGTAGACGCCCTTGAGCCTCCGGTAGGCGTACGTGTACAGGGCGACGCCGAGCACGTGCGGCCTACGGAGGATCTTCTTGGACTTGAGCCAGAAATTGACGTTGATGTTCATCTCGTCCAGCGACTCGGCCTGGTGCCACCAGCCGAGCGGCAGGTAGAGCATGTGGCCGGGTTCGAGGACGAAGTCGCGGCGCTGGGCGAGCTTGGCCGCCAGCTTCGGGTAGCGCTTCAGGTCGACGTCGTCGAGGTCGAACACCCGGGACTTGTCGCCGTACCCGCGCAGGATCGACCGCGGGTAGTAGTCGCGGACGCCGGGGGGCGCGATGATGAAGCGCTTGCGGCCTTCGAGCGCGATGTTGAAGTTCTCGAACTCGTCGAAGTGGTTCTTGGTGAACACGCCCTGGTGGCTGATCCACAGGTTGGCCGCGTACAGGGCGTTGCCGTAGCCGAAGAACTCCTCGGCGTCGAAGCCGATGACGGCGTTCACGTCGGCCGGGCTGCTGCGGATGTTGGACACCACCCGGTGCCAGGTACCGGTGTTGGTGAGGTGGCGCTCGTCCGCGAAGAACTCGCGGAGCCTGATGTCGCGGGTCTCCCAGCGGCCCGGGTGGTTCTTGTCGCCCGGCTCGCTGAACAGGGTGACGGTCATCTCGGCCAGCCGCGCGGCCACTTCGTCGCGGCCGAGCCCCTGCACGCTGTCCGGGAGCTTGATCACCACGGGACGGTCGGCCTTGTACAGCCCCTCGGGGCCGACGGCCAGGAACTGGTCGAACGTCATGCGGGTGACGTCCACACCCGCCGTCCGGTGCGACCCGGACGCGGTCTCCGGTGCTGCCATGTCGCTTTCTCCGCCCTTCTTCTCGAACTTCTCGACGTCGTCAGATGCCACGGTCGGATCGGATGCCACGGTCAGACACGGGTCCCACGGCCGCTCAGCTCCGCCACCACGTCCACGATCAGGTCCTCCTGGCCGGCGATGGCCTGTCGTCGGCCGAGCTCGAAGAAGACGTCGCGCGGGTCCACGCCGGCGGCCGCGGAGAGTTCGACGACCCGGTGCTTGAACCCGGAGAACACCCCCGCCAGGCCGCTGACGATGCTCATCGAGGCCGTCACCGGCGGCGCCGGCATCAGTTCGCGCTCGGCGAGGTCGGCGGCGTCGAGCAGCGCGTACAGGTCGATCCCGGTGGCGTACCCGCTGCGCTCCAGCACCGGTGCCAGAACTTCGAGTTGGGTGTTGCCGGCGCCGGCGCCGAAGCCCCGGGCGCAGCCGTCGAGGATCCGCGCGCCGGCGTCGGCGGCGGCCACCGAGTTGGCCACGGCCATCCCGAGGTTGTTGTGCCCGTGGAAGATCACCGGGAGGCCGTCGACCGCCTCGACGATCGCGGCGATCCGCGCGGTGACGTCCGCCGGGAGGAAGTGCCCCGCGGAGTCCATGATCCCCACGGCCTGGGCCCCGTAGCCTACGGCCCGCGCGGCCTGCTCGGCCAGTTCGGCGGGCGTGGCCATGTGACTCATCATCAGGACGCAGTGGCCCTCGGCGCCGGCGTCCCGCAGGAAGCCCAGGTGGCGCTCGGCCAGGGACGTCTCGGTGGCGTGCACACCGATGCGGACGACGTCGACCCCGTGGGCGATCGCCCGCCGGAGGTCCTCCGAGGTGCCCCAGCCGGGCAGCATGAAGACGCCCATCCGGCTGGTGCGCAGCGCCTCGCGGACGGTCGACAGCATCTCGTCGTCGCTCACCGCGGCCTGCCCGACCTGGAGCGAGGAGGCGCCCAGCCCGTTGCCGTGGCCGACCTCCACCACGGGGATGCGCGCGGCGTCGGCCGCCTCCGCGTACCGCCGCAGCGCGGTGACGCCGAGCCGGTGGCGGACGGCGTGCTGGCCGTCCCGCAGCGTCGGGTCGTGGATCAGTACCTGCTTCACGAGGCCACCCCCGTCCGGGCCGCCCGGTCCGGCCGGGTGGCGTACTGCTCGGCGACCATGACGGCGGCGGAGTTGATGATGTCGAGGTTCCCGGCGTACGGCGGCAGCACGTCGCTGTGCGCCGTCACCTCGACGGTGATCGTCACCAGGTCCCCGACCGCGGTGCAGGCGACCACCCGGTAGCCGGGGGCGAACGAGCGCACCTGCTCGGCCACCCGGTCGACCACCGCGCGCACCGCCGCCGGGTCGGCGCCGGCGATGCGGGCGTGGACGGCCGTGCGGAACGTCGCCGGGGGCACCGCGGGGCTGATGTTGAGGATCGCCTTGACGTCGGCCACGCCGGAGAACGTCGTGACGGCGTGACCGGTGGTCGCCACGTACTCGTCCAGGTTCATCCTGGTGGCGCGGCCCGCGACCTCGCTGGCCACCGTCGAGACGACCTCGAAGTACGTCACCGGGAAGCTCGCGGCGAGCGCGTGCACGACCGGGACGGACGCCTGGCCGCCGCAGCTGATCAGATTGACGTTGCGTCCGGTGGTGGACGCGCCGGTCACGGTGGGAGCCACCATCTGCCCGACCTTGCTGGGCGTCAGGTCGATCACCAGCGTCCCGAGCGGTTCGAGCAGCCGCCAGTGCTCCCGGTGGGACGCGGCGCTGGTGGCGTCGAAGACGACGTCGAACGGGCGGGGGGCGGCGAGGAGGGCCTCGATGCCGCCGGCGGTGGTGGGGTAGCCGAGGTCCTCGGCGTACCGCAGGCCCGCCGACTCCGGATTGCGTCCGGCCACCAGCAGGCACTCCAGCGCGGGGGAGCGGTCGATCTTGCTCACCAGGTCCCGGCCGATCGCCCCGGTCCCGATGACGGCGACGGTCACCGGGTCGGCGACCTGCGGACGGGGGCTCCTCAGAGCCGCCGCGGCACTCAAGGTCTGCCCCCGTGGGCCCCGAGGCGGCAGCTTCGCTGATGGTGCATGAGGTGATGGCGAGTGATGCCGGCATGCCTCATCGCATCCGGTTCGCAGGTACCCATGAACGTTGCCCTCATCCTTCGATGTGCGCGGCTGCTCCGCGGCAGCCCTGACTGCAGATACTCAGGAGACTCGCCGGGACGTGGTGGGCCCCGGACCGTGTGTCGACATGGTTCGTTCACGCAGCCTCCGGCGCGGTCGACGGCAGGCACTGCCGGCGGACCACCGCGAGGCGAAGCGTGAGGAAGTCGATGCGTGGTCACGCGTTCCGAGAACGCGGACACTCAAGACCACGCGACCGCTGGTCGTCGCGCCGGATCGGTCGCGCACAGGCACGACCCAGGGGGTCTTGACGCGGTGTGGAAGCCCGGTCGTAGGCATGCCCTCCCATGCATGCCCATCGGCTGCTACCGATTCAGGCCCAGCGGCGGCGAACATATCAGAAGACGGCAGTTCACGGACCTGTTCGGCGGCAGGGATTTCGATCTCCTTCGGATACGTCCGGCCGGTCCGGGCGATGCCGGCAATCTTTCTCTCGACGCTTTCGCGGACGCCGACTATTGTCGGTTTCCGCATGCTCCTGACCACGCGGGCCTCGTCGTTCGGCGACGCCTTGATGGGGCGTCAATGACGGAGCGGCACCTTTCGGAGGGGAACCCATGGACTGTCGGCCCTACTGCCGCGCGCTGTCATGAGCGCATCGACAATGGAAGAGGCCGGCTCGCAACCGCTGCGCCTGGGCAGTGACTTCTCACGGCTCTGGTGGTCCGCCGCGGTCTCCTCGCTCGGTGACGGCGCCACGATCGCCGCCAGCCCCCTGCTGGCGGCCCAGCTGACCGACGACCCCCGGCTGATCGGCGCGGCGTCGGTCGCCTTCACCGCGCCGTTCGTGCTGTTCGGCATCCCGGCGGGCCTGCTGGCCGACCGCGTCGACATCCGGAAGATGATGGTGCGCGTCGACATCGTCCGGGCCGCCCTGCTCGCGACGCTCACCGTCGGAATCCTCGGCGGCTGGGCCGGACTGCCCCTGCTCTACGGGTGCATGTTCCTGCTCGGCACCGGCGAGGTCCTCAGCCGCAACGCCGCGCAGGTGCTCGTCCCGTTCATCACCCCGAAGGCCGGGCTCTCCATCGCCAACGCCCGCATCATGGGCGCGCAGGAGGCGGGCACCGGCTTCATCGGCCCGCTCCTCGGCGCGCTGATCTTCGGCGTGGCGGTGGCCCTGCCCTTCGGCGTGGACGCGGCCACCTTCCTGTGCTCCGCCGTCCTCGTCAGCCGGATCCGGCACACCCGGCCGATCGAGCGCGGAGCCGACCGGGCCGGCGTGATGTCGGAGATGATGGCCGGCGCCAAGTGGCTGTTCTCGCACCAGCTGCTGCGCAGCCTCGCCCTGGTGTCCTGCTTCATCAACCTCGCCGGCAACGCGATGCTCGCCGTGCTCGTGGTGTACAGCGGGAGGGAACTGCACCTCGGCGCCTTCGGCTACGGCGTCCTGCTCGCCTGCCAGGCCGTCGGAGCCGTCCTGGCCTCACGGTTCGCCCCAGCCCTGACGCAACGCCTCGGCCGGGAGGGGGCGTTGGTCGCCACCGCGGTCCTGATCACCGTCAGCGAGACGGTGCTGGCCACCGTGCCCTCGGTGTACGCGGCCGGCGCGGCCCTCACGATCTTCGCCTGCGGGACGGTGACGTGGAACGTCGTCGTGGTCGTCCTGCGGCAGACCCTGGTGCCGCAGCACCTGCTCGGGCGGGCGAACAGCGTCTACCGGCTGGTCTCCTGGGGCGGACTGCCCCTCGGCGCGGCGGCGGGCGGCATCCTCGCCGCCGAGATCGGCACCCGCGCCGTGTTCGGCGTCGGCGCCGCCGCCATGGCGCTCGTCGCGGTGGCGCTCCTCGCGGGCGCCCGCCGCCACTGGATCACCCGCGCCGAGCAGGCCGCGTCGCCCGCCGGGACGAACTGAGCGCGCGGCCGCGCTCACCCGGCACCACCCACTAGCGAAACAGGACATGCGATGACGACCACGAGCCGGCCCAGCCCGCCCAGATCGCGGCTCAGCCACGCGTACGGGGAGCAACTCGCGGAGCGGCACGCGTCGACGGGCGGCGGGCCGGTGGACGGCCACCACCCCACGGCCGCCGCCCGGGCGTCGGCCACCCTCACGCTCGCGTACCAGGACCGGTTCCTGCACGGCCCCGCCTTCCTCGGCGGGACCGAGCGCCGCACCGTCGTCGAGGACCTCCACACCGTCTACGGGCTGCTGCGCTCGCTGCCGGAGCGCCTGTTCGGCGGCAGCATCACCGAGCTGGCGACGGCGGTCGGCCTCGACCCCCTCCAGTCGGCGCTGATCACCCGCAGCGCGCGGACCGGGACGCTCCACCCGCTGGGGCGGGCCGACCTCTACCACGACGGCACGGGGTTCAAGCTCCTGGAGTTCAACCTCACCAGCGCGCTCGGCGGCTTCGAGAACGCCGACATCAACCGGGCGATGCTGGAGTACCCGCCGCTGGAGGAGTTCGTCCGGCGGCACGGGCTCGGCTACCAGGACACGGTGGGCCACATGGTGCGGACCATGCGGGCCGAGTGCGCCGCGAACATCCCCGCCGGCCGGGCACCCGTCGTCGCCGTGGTGGACACGGTGGAGAACTTCGCCGTCGTCGGCCCCCGGCTGGGCGTGCTCGCCGCGAAGCTCGCCGACCACGGAGTCGAGGGGATCGCCTGCGACCTCGGCGAGTTCACCTACCCCGACGGCCGCCCGACCGTCGCCGGCCGGGCCGTCGACGTGGTGTTCCGCTACTTCCTGCCCGAGGACCTCACCGACCCCGCCTCGGCGGCCCAGCTGGAGCCGCTGCTGACCGCGGTCGAACAGGGCAAGGCCGGCCTGTTCAGCCGGCTGGACGCCGAACTGTACGGCAACAAGGGCACCCTGGCGATGCTCTCCGACGAGCAGCACCGCGACCTCTTCGACGCCGACGAACTCGCCTGTGTCGACCGGCTGTTGCCGTGGACGCGCTACGTCCGCCCGCACGCCACCGACCCCGGCGGCACCCGCGTCGACCTGGTCGCCCACGCCCTGGCCCACCGGGACGAGCTGATCCTCAAGCCGACACTGCTGCACGGCGGCCACGGCATCACCGCCGGCTGGGAGACGGACCCGGCGGAGTGGGAGAGCAGGGTCACCTCGGCGATGAACGGCCCCTACGTGCTCCAGCACCGGGTGCGCCCCGCCGCCGAACCGTTCCCCGACGGCCACGGCGGCGTGCGGGACCTCTACCTCAACTGGGGCCTCTACCTGGGCGCCCGCACCGCCGCCGACGACGGCTACGCCGGCGGCTTCGTCCGGGCCAGCGCCGACCCGGCCGTCGGCGTGGTCAGCATGGGCAGCGGCGCCCTGGTCGGC
>NZ_JBHUAF010000059.1:0-31447 GCF_042789895.1 Kitasatospora sp. NPDC056783 | reverse complement strand
CGGCCCGGCTGCGCCCGGCCCTGACGGTGCGGCGGCGCTGCTGCGCCAGGCCGGAGCGGGTCGCACCGGCGCCCCCCGCCGCCTGGTCCGCCGCGCCCGCGGGCCGTCCCTCCGCCCCGGCGCCGGCCGCCGAGCGGCGGTCGGCCAGCCTGGCCCGCCGACGGGCCAGCGCCCGGGCGGCGTGCGCGTCCAGGTGGGCGGTGGCCCGGGCGGCCATCCGCTCGGCCACCCGGTGCGCGGCGGGGTGGTTGGCGGGCACCTTGTCGGGGGCCCCGGCGATCAGGTCGAACAACCAGGTGCGGGCACGGTCCGCGCGCCGGTGCAGCAGGCGCTCGCGCCGCAGCGCACGCGCCCGGCGACGGGGGCGCTCGGCGTACCGCCAGCGGGCCCACGGACTGCTCGGCCGGGCCAGCCGGATCGCCCCGATCCAGGACAGGCCGGGGACCATGATCCCGAGCAGACCGGTCCACACCTTGCCCTTGAACAGGGTGATCACCGAGGCCAGCGAGTTCACCGAGATGATCGTGATCAGGCCCCACCTGGTCTCCTCGCCGGGCACCACGCCGAGCGGCACGTACCCGACCAGCAGCAGGGAGGTGAACAGGATGCCGAAGATCACCGCGTCCACCGACTTGCGGCCCTGCTCGCTCCAGTACACGTCGTCCAGGTGCAGGATCAGCGCGAACTCGTCCAGCACCAGGCCGCAGCCGATGCCGAAGGCCAGCCCGAACCAGTCCATCCACGGCTGCCCGCCGTAGGTGGCGAACACCCCGATGCCGCCGAGCAGCAGGAAGCCCAGGCCGAAGACCATGTGGTGGATGTGCAGGCCGCCGGGGGTCACGTTGCCGGGCCACCAGCGCACCTGGGCGCGGATCATCCGGACGCTGAACCGGATGAAGACGAAGGAGGTGATGAAGCCGACCAGCAGCAGGAACAGCGGTTGCTTGTGCGCGTTGACGATGTGCTCGCGGTAGCTGTCCAGCAGAGTCGTCATGGGTCTTACCTTCGTTCCTGGTCCTGCGTGCTGGAGCCTGCCCGGCGCGGCCCGCGTGCGCGGCGGGCCGGCGCCCGGTCAGAACCCCCGGGTGCGCTTGGCCGCCCGGCGCGGCATGGCCGGGTAGAGCGACGGGCGCTCGGCACCGACCGGCAGCTTCATGAACAGCCGGGCGATCTCCCCGCCGAGGTTCACCCCGATCGCCAGCGCCATCGCGATCGCCGCCGCCCGGAAGACCGACACCAGGCCGGCGCTGGAGTGCCCCTGGGCGAAGGCGAGCATCCCCAGGTAGAGCGCCGAACCGGGCATCAGCGGGCCGATCGCGGCGGTCACGTACGGCAGTGCCGAACCGTTGCGGTAGCGCGCCATCAGCTGGCCGAAGAGACCGACGAGCCCGGCCGCCACGCCGGTCGCCGCGATCGGGTTGACGCCCGCGTTGTACACCAGCGCACCGTAGCTGGCCCAGCCGATGCCGCTGTTGACCGTGACCAGGGCCAGCGAGCGGCGGTCGGTCTGGAGCAGCGTCGCGAAGGCCAGGGTCAGCAGCATCGCGGCGACCATCTGGACCGGCGGGTAGTTGACGCCCACCAGGCTCTCGTCGGGGCGCAGGTTCGCCTCGAAGCCGACCCCCAGGTAGAGGATCACCATCACCCCGATCACGATGCCCGCGACCAGGTAGACCACTTCCAGCAGCCGGGCCGCGGCGGTGATGTAGAAGCCGGTCAGGCCGTCCTGCACGGCGGCGACCAGGGCCCGCCCGGGCAGCAGGGCGAACAGTCCACCGGTGATCACGACCGAGCCGCGCAGGCCCCAGTCGTTGAGCGAGAGGATGATCCCGGACGCGGCGGCCGGCATCGCGGCCGCCACGAACTGGTAGAACTCCGGCAGCCGGCGCTTGGCCAGCGCCGAGGCCAGCCGGTCGCCGAGGACGGCCGCGACGAAGGCGCTCGCGAACACCAGCCAGCCCTTGTCGTCCGCCTTCCCGCCGACCAGGAAGGTCGCCGCGCCGGCCAGCAGGCCGGTGGTCAGGGCGAGGAACCAGGCCGGGTACGGGTGCCGGTTGCGGCGGATCAGGGCCAGCCGGCGGTAGGCGTCGTTGACCGACACCTTCTCCGTGGTGATGTCCGCGACCAGTTCGTACACCGCGTCGAGCCGGGTGTAGTCGGAGGTGCGGCGGCGCACCACGCGGTCGGCGGTGACCGGGGGCTCGACCAGCGAGGGCTGGTACGAGATGCCGATCAGGGTGAAGGTGACCTGCGGTTCGCAGCGGTCCAGGCGGTAGGCGTGCGCGATGCCGAGCATCGCCGCCTCGACGTCCTCGGCGGCCTCGCCGCTGGCCAGCAGCAGCTCGCCGATGCGCAGCGTCAGGTCGAGGATGCGCGGGACGTTGCGGGTGACGGCCGCGGAGGGGTGCATCTCGCGGGCGGTGCGCTCGAAGGCGGGGCGCTCGGACATCGGGGTGCGCAGCAGCGTGCGCATCCGGTCCGGCCAGGGCGCCTCGCCGGGGGCGCCGGCGGTCAGGTCCGGGATCGGGATGCCGGTGGGCGGGGTGTAGCCGGCCGCCCGCCACTCCTCGGGGGTGAGGGTGTCCTCGGCGACCGAGCGGCGGCGGACCGGGCGCTCGGCCTCGGGGCGGGCCGCCGGCTCGGGCTCGGGCTCGGGGGCCAGCAGGCCCTTGGTCTCCGGGACGGGCGGGGCGAGCGGGACGACGGTGGTGGGCTCGACCGGCGGCGCGGGGTGACCGAGCAGCCCCTCGGTGGGCGGCGCGTCGGCGGGGTGCACCGGCTTCGGGGGTGCCTGCCGCGTCTGCCGTACCGCCCGGCCTCCCCTCGCCCGCTTGCCCGCACCCGGTCGGCCCCGCTTAGGCACTTCCGCTCCTTGCCGCCCCTGGTGGCCTTCGACCACCGTTCGATCTCGGGTTACACCTTGCCTGATCAGAACGCCCGACGCACATGTACGCGACGTCCCGTGGAAGGTGCGGCGAGCGCCTACCCGGCGCGGTGGCCCACCCGACGCGGCGGCCCACCCCACGCGGCGGCCTACCCCACGCGGCGGCCTACCCGGCGCGGTGACCGGCGGCGGAGCCGCCGGCGCGGCGGGCCCGCAGCAGTTCGATCGCCACCGGGACCACCGAGACCAGCACGATGCCGACCAGGATGGCCTCGATGTTGTCCCGGACGAACGGGATCTGCCCCAGGAAGTAGCCGAGCACCGTGACGCCGCCGCCCCACAGCACGCCGCCGACCAGGTTGAACACCACGAAGCCGCGGTAGTTCATCCTGCTCACCCCGGCCACGATCGGGGTGAAGGTGCGGACGATCGGCACGAAGCGGGCCAGCACGATCGCCTTGGGGCCGTGCCGGTCGAAGAAGGCGGCGGCCTTCTCCACGTTCTCCTGCTTGAAGATCCGGGAGTCGGGGCGGCGGAAGAGGCTCGGGCCGACCTTGCGGCCGAAGAGGTAGCCGACCTGGTCCCCGGCCACCGCGGCGGCCACGACCAGCACGCAGACCAGCCAGAGCGGCTGGTGCAGGTAGGTGCCGCCGGCCACCAGCAGACCGGTGGTGAACAGCAGTGAGTCACCGGGCAGGAAGAAGCCGATCAGCAGGCCGGACTCGGCGAAGACGATGGCCAGGATGCCGATCAGGCCGAAGGTGGAGATCAGGGTGGTCGGATCGAGCCAGGAGGGGCCGAGGGCGAGGCTGGTCACGGTGCGGGCACTCCGAAAGGTCGAGTCTTGGCAATGAAAGGGTAAAGCATTGACAAAGACTCGGCCGGGCGGCGGAAGGTTCCCGGACGGGAGCGGGCGACGGGTCCGGGACGCGCGGAGGCATCGGGACGCGCGGAGGTGCCGGGAACGCGCGCGGCCCCGGCCGGGGGCCCGGGTGGGCCGGCCTGCCGGGGCCGCGCGGTCGGGGGCGGTCAGAGCCCGTAGCGGTCGACGATCTCCTCGTGCCGGGCGAGGTCCACGCCGGCCGCCTCGGCCAGGGCCGGCCAGGCGAGCGGGTGCGGCCAGTCGCCCGTCAGCCGGTGCAGCAGGGCGTCGGCGTCGGCCGCCGAGGCGGTCGGCGGGACGCCGAGGGCCGCGTAGACACCGGGCAGGGTGCCGCCGTCCTCCGCCGGATCGGTGATCCGGTACTGGTCCCCGCTGTACGCCCAGACCGCGTAGCCGTCCTTGACGAGGTCCTCGCGCAGGCGGAACCAGGGGTCGTCGCCGGGCCAGCCGCCGTCGATCCAGTAGGTGGTGTACCCGGCCGGGTCGAGCAGCGTCAGGAACCCGAACACCGGGCGCCAGCGCTCCCGCTCCTCCTCCGGGGCGTCCTCGGCCGGCGGGCTCTCCAGCAGGGCCGGGGCGAAGACCACCACGTCGCCGTGGTTGAGCGTCAGGTCGTCGCCGAGCACCGGCAGGACGCGGGCGGTGGCCGGACCCGTCCGGACGGCGGGCAGGTCGGCCGTCGTGCCGTTGGTGCGGGTGGCGCGGACGGTGATCAGCTGCCACTCCTCCTCCACCGGGCCCTCGGGCTCGTCGAACTCGATGCCGAGCAGCGCGCCCGTGGAGCGGACCACGGCCCAGTCCCGGTTGGCGGTGGCCGCGGTGATCAGGTGCCACAGGTCGGGCACCTGGACGGCCCGGCGGCCGCGCTCCTCGTCGGCGGCGTCGGCGGCGTCGGCGGCATCGGCATCGGCGTCCGCGGCATCGGCGGCGCCGTCGCCGGCCGGGGTCGCGTGCTCCAGCAGTTCCAGGTAGTACCGCTGCGCGGTGGCGTGGTCCCCCAGCTCGGTGGCGGCGTGGGCGGCGAGGCGGCGGGTGTTGAGCACCTCGTCGTCCAGCGCCAGGATCGCCCGGCACTGCTCCAGCGCCTCGGCCCAGCGGCCCTCGGCACCGGCCCAGCGGGCGCGTATCCAGTGCCCGTCGGCCGGGGCCGTCCGGGAGACCAGGTCCGCGAGGCGACGCACCCCCTCGCCGTCCCGGGCCTCGATCAGCATCTCGCCGAGCGCGCCCGTCAGCTCCTCGTCCCCCGGGGCGGCGTCCAGGCCCCGCCACAGCAGCTCGGCGGCGGCGCGGGCGTGGCCGAGGCTGCCCAGCACGGTGGCCAGGAGCACCGTCAGGTCGGTGGCGCCGACCTGCTCACCCCGGTACCGGTCCAGGGCGACGGAGAGCAGGTCGGCGCCGGTCTCGAAGGGCACCCGGGCCTCGGCCAGGTGTGCCGCCAGCTCGCCCGGCGGGACGGGCAGCTCGGGCCGCGGCAGCGCCTCGGCGGCCGCGCGCAGGGCCGCGACCTGCTCCGCCACGCCGTCGGTGCGCCGCAGCCGGGTGAGCTTGCGCTCCCCCGTCTCGGCGAGCGTCAGCGCCACCGTGCGGGCGCCGCGGGCGAGCGCGAGCCGGCCCGTGGCCAGCAGCAGGTCCACGCACGGGCGGTGCGCGCCGACGCCGTCCAGGTAGCCGACCCAGCCGGCCAGCACGGCGCCCAGCTCGGTGTCGTTCTCCCAGGCGCCGGCCGCGACCAGCGACTCGACCGTCTGCGTCCAGACGCCGCGCAGGTCGGCGTGGAGCTCGGCCTCGGACCGCTCGGGCAGCAGGGCGAGCGCCTCCTCGGTGCGGCCGAGTCCGGCGAGCGCCCGGGCCCGCAGCAGGGCGCCCCAGCGCTCGTCGCGCTCGTCCAGCGGACTCCCCTGCGCCCGCTCGGCCCGCTCGGCGGTGTCCAGCAGCTCCAGCACCTCCTGGTGGCGGCCCAGCAGGTGCAGGGTGCCGGCCCGGGCCTGCTGGAAGCGGAGCGAGACCTGCTGGCCGGCGGCCCGCATCCGGTTGGCCGCGGAGTCCAGGTACTCCAGCGCCTCGGCCGCCCGGCCGTCGTCCTCCAGGGCGTCGGAGTACTCGCGGGAGAGGCAGTCGTAGCAGGCGCGGGCGGGCTCGATCCGCTCCAGCGTCTCGCCGACCACGGCGAGGCGCTCGGCGACGTACCCCGGCCCGTCGACCCGGGCGTGGCAGATCGCGAAGTCCTGCACCACGCAGACGGACTGCGGGCAGCTCGCCGTCTCCTCGCGGTGCGCGAAGTCCAGCAGGTCGACCGCCTCGGGCAGCACCGCCTCGCCCTGCTGGCGCTTGTTCAGCAGGTTCTGCATCCGCCAGTGCCGCAGGTAGACCTCGACCCAGGGCAGGCTCAGCGACCGGGCGGCGGCCACCGCCTCCGGGTACAGCGCGTCCAGCTGCTCGTTGCGCCCCTGGGTGGCGTGCCCGGGAAGCTCGACGATGGCGTCGGCCAGCCGGTGGTGGCCGGCCTCGGCCAGCTGCCGGTGGGCGTCCCGCACCCAGGCCCAGATGTCGGTGGTCATTCCCGTTCCCCCTGCGTCGTACTGATGAGTTGTCTACCGCACCCCACTGACAATCCGTCCGTCACGGCCCCTCCGAGAGGGCTCCGGGGCTGTCCGGGACGTCCGGCAGGCCGGCCGGCACGGCGGCGGTCAGGGCGGAGACCGCGGTGCCGATGCCGGCCAGCGCGGCGGTGAGGTCGCCCTCGGACGGGCCGGCCGAGGCCGCGGCCATGATCACCTTGAGCGAGCGGAGCAGCCCGGCCGCGGTCGCGCTGCCGGTGTGCCCGGCCCGGTAGGCGGTGAGCAGGTCCTGGACCGCCGGGCTGGCCAGGTTGAGGTAGAGCCGGGCCCGGACCTCGCCGTCGGTGCGGGCGGTGAAGGCGCGGGCCAGCCGCAGGGCGGCGGAGGGGATCCGGGCGTCCGCCTGGTCGTCCTCGATCCGGGCCTTCAGCTCGGCCTCGCGGTCCGGCACCAGCACCAGCGGCAGGCCGGGCGGGTCGAAGCGGGCCGGCACCAGTTGCTCGCCCCGGTCGGCGAGGGCGCCGGCCAGCCAGGCGGACTCGTGCTCCGGCAGCGGGCGCTCCGGGTCGCGGAACAGCTCGCGGTTGCCCTGCTCGCTGCCCAGTTCGACCAGCCGGCAGCCGCGCAGCTGGGCGTAGCGGCGCAGGAACGGCAGGACGGCGTAGCGGTCGCCGCGCGCGATCGGCACCCGCATCGCCCGGTACAGCATCTCCTCGAAGCCGCCACCGCTGCCCAGGACGACGTGCACCGCTCCCCCGCCGGCCGCGCGCAGCGCGCCGGCCGTGAGGTCGCCCTGGGAGGTGGGCACCGGGACGTCGTCGGCGAGCAGGGTGAACAGCCGCTCGTCGCAGAGCGCGGCGCCGAGCAGGTCCTGGCCGTGCCGGGTGAGGACGCGGCGCCAGGCGGCGGGCCGCAGCCGGGCGGTCTCGTACAGGCCCTCGACGATGGCGTCGGTGAGGGCCTGCTGGAGCGCGCGGTAGTGCTCGTCGCGCTGGAGGTCCTCGCGGCTGGCGGTGGGGGTGAGCCGGCCGGACTCGACCACGCCGCCGATGAACCCGGCCCAGCCGGGCAGCAGGTCGCGGGCGTCCTCGGCAAGCAGCATGCCGCGCAGGTACACGGCGAGGTCGCGGTTGTCGCTGCTGCCGTAGGTGCCGCCGTCCTGGACCCAGAGCAGGCCGACCGCGTCGGTGGCGCCCTCGACCGGCTGGACCGGGAAGGCGGTGAGCGGCTCGAAGCGGCGGCCGAAGGCGGTGGCGAAGCGCATCCGGGCGGCGTACCGGTCGCCGTCGGAGGGGCTGCGCGAAGCGTCTTCGTCGAGGGTGGCGGCGGGCGACGGGAGGGCGTGCCGGCGCCAGGGCACCTCGACGGAGTTGACCGGCCGTTCGTCCTCGCCGACGAAGACCGGGATCGGCAGCAGCACGCAGTACCGGCCGAGCACGTCGCGCAGCACGTCCTCGTCGGCGAGGTGGCCGTGCTCGGCCTTGAGCGCCAGCTCGACCACCGTGCCCGGGAGGGGCCGGGCGGGCACCGGCTCGACCTGGTACTGCTCGCCGCCGCGGCTGCGGTAGCGGTGGCCGAGGTGCGGCTCGCGGTGCGAGGTGGTGGTGACGGTGACCTCGTCGGCGACCGAGAAGGCGGAGAGGAAGCCCAGGCCGAAGGCCCCGATCAGCTCCTGGTTGCCGGTCAGTTCGCGCAGCATCCGGGTGTAGCCGGTGCCGACGGTGGCCAGGTAGGAGTGGATCTCGGGTTCGGTGAGGCCGGCCCCGGTGTCCTCGATGGCGACGGTCCGGCGGACGGCGTCGGCGCGCACCCGGATCAGCGGCCGGTGGTCGACGTCCGGGTCCTCCAGGAGCCGGCGGGTGTGCGAGTCGTGCGCGTTCTGGACCAGTTCCCGCAGGGCGACCAGCGGGGTGGAGTAGAGGTGGGTGGCGAGGACGTTCACCAGGCCGCCGAGATCGACCTCGGTCGTCCGCAGCTCCTCGGCGGGAATGGGCTCGGGCGGGACACCTTCAGACATGGGTCCTCAGTGTGCCAGTGCGACAATCGGGCGACCATTTCTTTCTCCTTATTGCCCTCTCCGGGATGTTTTCCTGGGGAAATGACGGAATGCCGTCAACTCAAAATCGGCCCGGCCTCCACCATCGGGCGAATTGCCACCCGTTCGGTGGAGTTCACCCGCGTCGCCGGTGAATGCTGGGCGGGCGCCGTCCGGCCTCGGACCTCCGGAGCCGCCGCTCCGGGCGCCGCCACAGTTCGCACGCCCAGTCAGGGAGACCAGCGTGTCCCGTCATCGCGCAGCCGCCGCCGTCACCGCCCTCGGGGCGTTCCTCCTGGCCGGCCTCGGCGCCGCCACCGCGCACGCCGACACCGGCTCCGGTACGGCCGCCGGCTCCGGCTCCGGTACGGCCGCCGGCTCCGGCTCCGGTACGGCCGCCGGCTCCGGTACGACCGCCCCCGCCCCCGGAAGCGCGGTGAACAACGCCGGTTCCGGCAACGTCCTCGGCCCCGTGCACGGCAACGTCGTCAACAGCCAGCAGACGGCCACCGGTTCGGGCGCGAGCAACCAGCACAACGGACTCGCGGCGGTCGGCAACACCGGGAACGCCGGCGCCTTCCAGGGCCAGGGCGACATCGGCGTCCAGTTCCACTGACCAAACGGGGGCCGGGCCTTCCCGGGCCGGGCACTCCCGGGCCGGGCCTTCCCGGAACGCCGGACGACCGGCCGCGCGAGCGGACCGCGGGCCTTCGGCGAGCATGGACAGCCGAAGCTACTCCCGATTAACTTGTGGAGCCATCACCAGGCACGTTCCGCCCCGGCCGGCCGCCCCGGCCGGAGCCGTCGAAGGGAGCCCGCCGTGCGCCGCACCGTGTTCACCGAGGACCACGAGGCCTTCCGGGAGACCATCCGGGACTTCATCGCCAACGAGGTCGTCCCGGTCTACGAGAGCTGGGAGGCCGAGGGCCACCCGCCGCGCGACTTCTACCGGCAGCTCGGCGCGCTCGGCGTCCACGGCATCGAGGTGCCGGAGGAGTACGGCGGCGCGGGCGAGAGCGGGTTCAAGTACCAGGCGGTGATAGCCGAGGAGACCGCCCGGGCGGGCGTGAGCTTCGGCTCCTCCGGCGTGCACACCGGCCTGGTCCTGCCGTACCTGCTGGAGTACGCGACCGAGGAGCAGAAGCGGCGCTGGCTGCCCGGCTTCGTCTCCGGCGACATCATGACCGCGATCGCGATGACCGAGCCCGGCGCCGGCTCCGACCTCGCGGGCATCACCACCACCGCGCGGCGCTCCGAGGACGGCACCCACTACGTCCTGAACGGCGCCAAGACCTTCATCACCGGCGGCGTGCTCGCCGACCTCGTCCTGGTGGTCTGCCGCACCACCCCGTACGACCCGGAGAACCGCCGGGCCGGGCTGTCCATCCTCTGCGTGGACACCGCCTCCGAGGGCTACACCGTCGGCCGCAAGCTCCAGAAGATCGGCCTGCGCACCTCGGACACCGCCGAGTTGGCGTTCAGCGACGTCCGGGTGCCGGTGGAGAACCTGCTCGGCGAGGAGGGCCGGGCCTTCGCCTACCTGACCCACAACCTGGTGCAGGAGCGGCTGGCGATCGCCGTCGGCGCGTACGCGGCGGCCGCGGCGGCGGTGCGGTTCGCGGTGCAGTACGTCAAGGACCGCAAGGTGTTCGGCAAGGCGGTGGCCGAGTTCCAGAACACCAAGTTCAGCCTGGCCGACTGCGAGGCCCAGGTGGTGGCGCAGCAGTCGATGGTGGACCGGGCGCTGGAGCTGTACCAGAACGGCGAGCTGACCGTCGCGGACGCGGCCGCGGCGAAGCTGTTCTGCACCGAGTCGGCCTCCACCGTGATCGACAAGTGCCTTCAGCTGCACGGTGGTTACGGCTACATCCTGGAGTACCCGATCGCCCGCCTCTACACCGACAACCGGGTGTTCCGGATCTACGGCGGCACCAGCGAGGTCATGCGCAGCATCATCGCCAAGTCGCTCGGCCTGTAGGGGCGTTCGACTGCGGCGGGCTCGCCGGGAATCGACTCGCGAGCCCGCCCGGTCGCCGGCTCACGGGCCCTTCGCATCGCCGACTCGCGTGCCCGGACGCTCAGTTGGGCGAGCCGTGCTCGGCCCGCCAGGCCTCCCAGCCGGCCGTGGACGCCACCCGCGCCTCGCGCAGGGCCCGTTGGGCGAGGGCGGTCGGCTGGGTCTCCAGGCCGCGCACCCAGCTGCGGCCCGCGGTGACCAGCGCCACGCAGACCATCGTCGCCCCGGCCGCGCTGAGCACGGTGCCGATCGCGGTGAGCAGCGCGCCGCCGGTCAGCACCGCGCGGTTGACCTGGAACCCGCTGAAGACTCTCTGGTTGGTCGCCATGCCTCCACGATGCGGGCAGTCGGCGAGGGCCGCACCCCGGGCTGCTCGCGTCGGGCCGCTCGGGCCGCTCGGGCCGCTCGGGCCGCTCCGGGTGCGGGTGGGCCCCGCGTCCGCGACCCTGGGCACACGGAGCGCACCCGGAGCGCACCCGGAGCGAGGAGGAGGCGCGCGGTGCCCGATCTCGAACAGCTCGCCGTGGAGCACGCCGCCCGGGCGGCCGAGAGCCCGCACGGGCGCAGCGCCCATCTGGTCCTGCACGACGGGATCCTGCGGCAGACCGTGATCGCGCTGACCGCGGGCACCGCGCTGGACGAGCACAACCCGCCCACGGCGGGCAGCGTCCAGGTGCTGCGCGGCCGGGTCTCGCTGACCATCGCCGGACGGCGGCTGGAACTCCCGGCCGGACGGCTGGAGCCCGTCCCGCAGGAGCGGCACGGGCTGCTGGCCCACGTCGACTCGGTGGTGCTGCTGACCGCCGTCACGGCGTGACCGCCCCCGGACCGGCGCGGTCAGGTCGCGACAACCCCCGGACCGACGCGGTCGGCGCTCAACCGCCCCCGGACTAAGCGGGGTTGAACACGCCTTCGCCGACCAGCCGCAGCCCTCGCAGGAAGTCCTGGCCGCTGGGGGTGAGTTCGGGCGCGGCCAGCCACTGGGCGCAGTAGCCGGTCAGCAGCGCCTGGTAGAAGGCCCCGCGGGCGATGTTCTCCTCGGTCTCCGGGACTTCGGGCAGCCCGCGGAAGACCGCGGCCAGGCCGAGCCGGCCCTCCTTCTGCGCCCCCGCGAAGGCCTCCGCCAGTTCGGGGGCGTGCCCGGCCAGGGCGAGCGCCTCGAACTGGGCCGCCCAGAGCCCGCGGTGCTCGACGAAGACGTCCCGCAGGCCGTCCCAGACGGCCGCGAAGCGCGCCTCCGGGTCGTCCGACACCTGGTTGGCGGCGACCACCACCTCGCCCATGGCCTCCCCCATGTCCCCGATCGCCTCGATCATCGCGGCGTTGAGCAGCGCGTCCTTCGAGCCGAAGTGGTAGCCGATCGCGGCCAGGCTGACGTCGGAGGCGGTGGCGATGTCGCGGGCGGTGGTGCGCCCGTAGCCCTTCTCGTACAGGCAGCGCTTGGCGCCGGCCATCAGGTCTTCGCGGTTTCCCATGCCCCGATCCTACGGAACCACTGGACGAACGTCTCGGACGATCGTCTTGTACATCTGTACTAGACAAACGTCTGACACGTCCGTACCGTCTTCCCCATGACCGCAACCACCGGCCGAGCGGGCCGTCGTGAATGGACCGGCCTGGCCGTCCTGCTGCTCCCGACCCTCGTCCTCACCATGGACATGGGCGTGCTCTTCTTCGCCGTGCCGTACATCTCCACCACGCTGGCGCCGAGCGGCACCCAGCAGCTGTGGATCCTGGACATGTACTCGTTCCTGCTCGCCGGGCTGCTGCTCACGATGGGTGCGCTGGGCGACCGGATCGGCCGCCGCCGGCTGCTGATGATCGGCGCCGCCGGCTTCGCGGGCGCCTCGCTGCTGGCCGCCTGGTCGCAGGACGCCGGCCAGCTGATCGCGGCCCGCGCGGTGCTCGGCGCCACCGGGGCCACCCTGATGCCCTCGACCCTCGCGCTGATCCGCAACATGTTCCACGACGCCAGGCAGCGGCAGGTCGCGCTCGGCCTCTGGGGCGGCGTCCTCACCGCCGGGGCCACGCTCGGCCCGGTCGCCGGCGGCCTGCTGCTGGAGCACTACTGGTGGGGCTCCGCCTTCCTGCTGGCCGTCCCGGTGATGGCCCTGGTGCTGCTCGCCGCGCCCTTCCTGCTCCCCGAGTACCGCTCCACCGAGCGCACCGGCCGCTTCGACCTGCTCGGCGCCGCGCTGTCGCTGGCCGCGGTCCTGTCGCTGGTCTACGGCGTCAAGACCGTCGCCGTCGACGGCTGGAGCCCGCTGCCCGGGCTCGCGATCCCGGCCGGGCTGCTGCTGGTCCTCGCCTTCGTCCGGCGCCAGCGCACCGCCGCCGCCCCGCTGCTCGACCTGAGCCTGTTCCGGATCCGCACCTTCAGCGGCGCGATCAGCGTCAACACCATCGCGATGTTCGCGATGATGGGCTTCTCCCTCTTCACCTCGCAGTACCTCCAGCTGGTCAAGGGCATGAGCCCGCTGACCGCCTCGCTCTGGTCGCTGGTGCCGAGCGTCGGCGTCGGCGCCTCCGTCGGGATCAGCTCGGCGCTGGCCGGCAAGGTCCGCCCGGCGGTGCTGATGGCCGGCGGGTTCCTGATCGGCTCGGTGGGCTTCGCGATGATGACGCAGGTCGGCGCGCACTCCCCGCTGGCGCTCATCCTCACCGCGGCCGGCGTGCTGGCCGCCGGAACGGTCGGCACCATGACGATGACCGCCGAGATGGTCGTCTCCGCCGCCCCGCCCGAGCAGGCCGGCTCCGCCTCCGCCACCTCCGAGACCGCGGTCGAGCTCGGCAGCTCGCTCGGCATCGCCCTGCTCGGCGCGGCCGGCGCCGCGGTCTACCGCCACCAGTTGGACGGCGCCCTCCCGACGGGCGTCGACGGCGAGGCCGCCCGGGCCGCCCAGGACACCCTCGGCGGCGCGGTCACCGTCGCCGCCCACCTGCCCGAGCGGCTCGGCACCGAGCTGCTGGAGACCGCCCGCACCGCCTTCACCGACGGGCTGCACGTCGCCGCCGTGGTCGGCCTGGTCTTCGCCCTGGGCGCCGCCGCCCTGGCCTACCTCCTGATGCGCCACCTCCCGGCCGCCGCCCCGGCGCCCGAGTCGGAGCCGGAGCCGGAGTCCACGCCCGAGTCCACACCCGCCGCCGTCTGACCCCGCCCGGCCGGTCCCCGCGCGTCATCGAGAGCCCCCGCCCACCCGGGCGGGGGCTCTCCGCCGTCCCGGGGTTCGGTCGGTCCCCGCGCGCGTCGACCACGGCGGTCATCTCCGCCATGCCGACCCGGCCGTCGGACCCCTCGGCCTCCGCCTCGTCCGCGAGGCGGTCGAGCCACTCGTCCTCGGCCACTCGTCCTCGGTCACTCGTCCTCGGTCCGCGCGAGGTCGCGTGGTTCGTTCACGCCGTGGCAGTAACGCCGGGACCGTTTCCCGCGACGCCGGCGCCGGGGCTCCACCCCGGGGTGGAAAGCGGTCGGTCCACCTCCGGGTGGGTGCGGCGCAGGCCCGGTTGGCGGACCGTGGAGGCGTACCCCTCGGATCCGACCGCCGGGAGCCCCTGATGTCCCTGCCCGCCCTCCTCTCCCTCCTCGGCCTGCTCTGCTGGATCGCCTACGAGCTGCTGCTGCGCCGGCGCCAGGACGCCTCCGCCGGGACCTGGCACGCCGACCGCCGCGACCGCGGGTCGACCCGGCTGCTGATCGGCTGCTACCTCGCCTCGGTCCTGGCCGTGGTGCTGTTCGACAGCGCCTCGATCGGCGAACTGCCCGGCTGGGCACGCTGGTTCGGGGTCGCGGCGGTGGCCGCTGGGCTGGCGCTGCGGGCCTGGGGCATGCGCACCCTGGGCCGCTACTACACCCGCACCCTGCGCACCGTGGACACCCAGCGGCTGGTCCGCACCGGCCCGTACCGGCTGATCCGCCACCCCGGCTACGCCGGCAGCCTGCTGGTCTGGGCCGGCTACGCGCTGGGCACCGGCAGCTGGGCGGCCGCCCTCGCCGTCGCGGCGCTGCTGCTCGCCGCGTACGGCTGGCGGATCTCCGCCGAGGAGCGGCTGCTGCTGGACGCCTTCGACGGCGAGTACGAGGAGTACCGTCGGGCGTCGAAGCGCCTGGTGCCGTTCGTCTACTGATCGCATCGGCGCGCGGCGGGTGTGAACTTCGGCACCCGCCTTCGCCCGGACGGGCACTCCTTCCCCTGGCCAGGACCCCCGCCGCGTCCCCGCGCCCCACTCGACCGGCACCTGGTTTTTGGCCAGCGTTTCCCAGGTGGTGTATCCGTTCGCCGTCAGGTCCAGGCATACTGGCCAGCACGGGCGCTAGCGCCCGCCATGCCTCTAGACAAGAAGGGACCGGTGGCCAGGGATGCTGCGTAACGGTCTTGAGCCCTGGCACATTCTCGTGGTGCTGGCGGTCGTAGTCCTGCTGTTCGGATCGAAGAAGCTGCCGGAGATGGCCCGCGGCCTCGGCAAGTCCATGCGCATCCTGAAGGCCGAGACGAAGGCCATGCGCGAGGACGACACCCCGGCGGACGCCGGCACCGCGCAGAGCACCGCTCAGAGCACCGACCGTCCGGCTGTCACGCCGACCAACGTGACCAAGGCCGCCGACGGCACCGACGCCAAGCGGCCCGAGTCGGCCGCCTGAGTCACCCGTTCCTCCGGAGAGCCCCTGGTGAGCCCACCAGGGGCTCTCCGCCGTTCCGGGCCCGTTCCACCGCCGGGCCCCTCGACTGGCCGTCCGATCTGATCCGTTGTCTCCTGGTACGCACCCACCGGAGGAACGGAGTCCCGGCATGTCGACCGACCGGCCCGACGAGCCCGACGGCGAGCGTCGAGGTGGGGCGGACGACGAACTGGCCGAGCCGCGGGCCCGGCTGGGCGCCGTCGAGGACCAGGAGGCGCGGCTCGCCCGCCAGTTGGCGGCCGGCCCCGCACAAGGGCCGCCGGGCCCGCCCCGCCGCCGGGTGCGCTCCTTCCTCGCCGCGCTGCTGATCGTGCTCGCCTGCGTGCTCACCCCGCTGAGCGCCCTCGCCCTCTGGGCGAGGTCCGAGATCAGCGACACCGACCGCTACCTGGCGACGACGGCCCCGCTCGCCCGGGACCCGAGGATCAAGACGGCCGTCACCGACCGGGTGACCGCCGAGATCATGCAGAAGCTCCCCGTCGACTCCCTGTTCGGCGGCACCCCCCTCGGCGGCATCGGCCAGGCCCTCGACGAGGGGCTCACCGGCTTCGTCCACGGCCAGGTCGAACGGTTCGTGGACAGCGACGCCTTCGTCACCGTCTGGACGGACGTCAACCGCGACGCGCACGGCGCGGTCGAGAAGATGGTGACCGGGCAGGGCGGCGGCGCCGTCGAGGTGCGGGACGACACCGTGCTGCTCGACCTCGCCCCGGTGATCGCCCGGGTGAAGGCCGCGCTGGTGGAGCAGGGCATCCCGCTCGCCTCCCGCATCCCGGAGATCCACACCTCCTACCCGCTGGTGCACTCCGACGCCCTCCCCGAGGTCCGCACCACCCTGCGGGTCCTGGACCTGGCCGGCTTCTGGGTGCCGGTGCTGGCCGGAGCCTGCGCGCTCGGCGGGGTGCTGCTCGCCCGGCGGCGGCGCCGGGCGGTGGTGGCGGCGGCCCTCGGCATGGCGGGCGGGGCGCTGCTGCTCGGCATCGGGCTGAGCGTGTTCCGGGCCCTGTACCTGGACGGGCTCCCGGCCGACGTGGACCAGCCGGCCGCCCAGGCGGTGTACGACGCCCTGGTGCGCTACCTGCGCGACGCCGTCCGGGTGGTGGTCACGCTCGGCCTGCTGGTCGCGCTCGGCGGCTGGATCAGCGGCGACGGCCGGTGGGCGCGCACCCTCCGCGGCGGCTGGCGCGCCGGGCTGGGCGCGGTGCGGCGGGTCGCGGAACGGGCCGGGCTGCGGCTCGGACCGGTCGGCCGGTTCGTCCACCGCCGGAAGGCCGCGCTGGGCTGGCCGGCGGTCGCGCTCACGGCGCTGGCCTTCGTGCTGTGGAGCCACCCGACGGTGCTGGTGACGCTCTGTCTGGCACTCGGGCTGGTCGCCGTCCTGGCGGTGCTGGAGCTGCTGGACGCACCGGGGCGGGAGCGGGGGGCGGAGGCGCGGGGACGTCGGGCGGCCTGAAGGAGGAACCCGGGTCTCGCCCTGAAGGACGATCACGCGGGCCCCGGGGGCTTCAGGGTCGGCGGGGTGTGGGGAACGACGTGGAGGGGCGCGCGGCTGCTGCGGCCCGCGCTGATCGCCTCCGGGCTGGGGTACCTGCTGCTCGCGGGCCGTCCGGAGACGCTGACGGCGGCGGAGTGGGCCGTCGCCGTGGCCGCGCTGCTGCTTGCCGCGCTGGGCGGGCTTGGCGGGCTTGGCGGGCTCGGCAGGCTTGGCGGGCTCGGCAGGCTCGGCAGGCTCGGCGGGCTCGGCAGGCTCGGCGGGCTTAGCGGGCTCCGGCCGCTCGCGGTGGCGCTCGGGCAGTGCGCGCTGACCGTGCCGGCCGTGGCGCACGCCGTCCAGGTGGAGGTGAAGGTCGGTGTGGCAGCGGCCTTCTTCGACCTGGCCGTACGGCGGTGGGACCGGGCGGCGGTGGCGGGCTGGATCGGGCTGGGCTGCGCGGAAGCCGTGCTGCTGGGCGCGGAACTGGCGCACGCCTGGCCGTCCGTCCCCACCGCGCTCTACCGGACGGCCCTGTTCGGCGGCGTTCCGGTGCTGCTGGCCGGGTACCTCCGCGCCGCCGAACGGGTGCGGTGGGCGGCCGAGGAACGCGCCCGGGAGGCCGAACGCAGCCGGGACCTCGCCGAGTGGGGCGCCCGGATGGGCGAGCGCGCGGCGATCGCCCGCGAGCTGCACGACATGGTCGCCCACCACCTGGCCTCCACCGTGCTGCGGGTCGGCGTCGCCCGGCACGTCCTGCCGGACGCCGACCCCCGGCTCACCGCCGTCCTGGACGACGTCCACGCCGGGGCCACCGCCGCCCTCGCCGACCTGCGCCGGCTGCTCACCGCGCTGCGCGAGCCCGACGCCGGGCAGCTCGCGCCGCTGCTCGCCGAGACCACCGACCTGCCGGCCGCCGTCGCCGGAGTGGTGGAGCGCTCCCGGGCGGCCGGGCTGCGGATCGACGCGGTGATCGGCGGCCGGCTCGGCGAACTGGACGCCGTCGGCGGACTGACGGTACTGCGGCTGGTCCAGGAGGGGCTGGCCAACGTGGTGAAGCACGCCGGCCCACAGGCGCGGGTCCGGCTGCGGGCGACGACGGAGAACGGGAACGTGGAGCTGGAGTTGGAGAACAGCGTCAGGGACGGTGAGGGTGTCTCGGGCGGCGGGCACGGGCTGCTGGGCATGCGGGAGCGGGTGGCGCTGGTCGGCGGGACGATCGAAGCCGGTCCGGTGCCGGACGGCTGGCGGCTGGCCGCCTCCTGGCCGCTGGGAAGCTCCCGCCCGCTGGGGGCCGTGCGATGACCAGCGTGCTGATCGTCGACGACCAGCAACTCGTCCGGGCCGGGGTGCGGATGCTCGTCGAGTCCACGGACGACCTGGTGGTGGCCGGGGAGGCGGCGGGAGGCGCCCAGGCGGTCGAGCTCGCCGCCCGGCTGCGCCCGGACGTGGTGCTGATGGACCTCCACATGCCGGGAACGGACGGCATCGCGGCCACGGCCTCGGTGCTGACCCGGAATCCCTCGACCCGGATCGTGGTGCTGACCACCTTCGACGACGACGACCGCCTCTACCCCGCCCTGGCCGCCGGGGCCTGCGGCTTCCTCGCCAAGGACGTCGAACCGGGCGCCGTCCTGGACGCCGTCCGGCGGGCGGCGGCCGGCGAGAGCCCGTACAGCCCGGCGGTACTGCGGCGAGTGGTGGCCCGGGCGGCCGAGGACTGGGCCGGGGCCGAACGCCGGGCCACCCCGGAGACCCGGTTCACCGGGCGGGAGAGCGAGGTGCTGCGGCACCTCGCGGACGGGCTCTCGAACGCGGAGATCGCCGGACGGATGCACCTGGGCGTGACCACGGTGAAGACCCACGTGTCGAACCTGATGACCAAGACCGGCAGCCCCAAC
Source organism: Kitasatospora sp. NPDC056783 (assembly GCF_042789895.1). Lineage (NCBI taxonomy): Bacteria > Bacillati > Actinomycetota > Actinomycetes > Kitasatosporales > Streptomycetaceae > Kitasatospora > Kitasatospora sp. NPDC056783. The sequence goes on along the minus strand of NZ_JBHUAF010000059.1, from coordinate 13,020 downwards.
CGGGTGCGGCTCGCGGTGCTGGCCATCCAGCGGGGACTGGCCTGAGCGGAGCAGTCCGGCAGGCGGACGGAGCCCTGGTGGAACAGGCCGGGCGGGAGTTCCGGGAACCCGCCGCCGACAGTCACCTGACGCCTCAACCGGTGTCTAGCGGATCGACTCCTCCTTCGTCCCGGGTACCCGGCCCAGCAGCGGCGGTAGCACTGGTGCGTGGCGGGCCAGGAAGTCCCACAGCTGGTCGGCGACCGGGCCGTGTGGCCGATCGCGCCGACGAGCCGCCGAGAGCTCCTCGACCACACCGGGGAAGTGCCGTCCGGCGATGGAAAGCAGGCTTCCGTCACGCAACTCCGGCTCGATCATGAATCGCGGCAGGTGTCCCCATGCCATGCCGTGCAGGATCAGCTCCTTCTTCATGAGGTGGTCCGGCACGGAGCACCGGGGCGCGCCCTCGACCAGGAAATGGCCTTGCTCGGACGGGTGCCGCGCCGAATCCCGGACCACGCATTGAGTGAAGGCCTGCATTCTCTGCGGTGTGATGTCGGTGTCCGGGGGGAAGGGCAGGAAACCGGGCGCCACGACGGGCACCAACGCGACGCGGCCGAGATCGACCCACTCCATCCGCACGTCGCTCTTGGGGACGCGGTGCACGATGAGGTCGGCTTCGTCGTCCAACAGCCGCTCCCAGGGGCCGGTCACCGTTTCGAACTGCAGGTGCAGACGCGTCTGCGGGCATTGCGCGAAGAAGCGGCTGAGCAGCGCCAGCACCGGCGGCAGCGGGCACAGGTCTCCGAGCACCACGCGCAGCTCGGCCTCCTCGCCCATCGCCAGCTGCGCGGCGTAGGTCCGCAACTCCTCGGTCTCGTGCAGCAGGAAGCGCACCTTGCGGTGAAAGGCCTGCCCCGCCTCGGTGAGGCGCACCCGATAGCCCGAGCGGTCCAGCAGGTTCAGGCCCAACTGGCGCTCAAGCTTGGCCACCGCCGCGAAGACCGACGGATGTGAACGGTGCAGCCGCTCTGCGGCCGCCTGGAAGCCGCCGTCGCGCACGACGGCGTCGAAACACCGCAACTCGTGGAGCGTGAAGTCGGACATTGTCCAGAGAACCTACAGGCTTCTTCCAATCTTTGTCATAGCACTCGGCAGGCGGCGTTCATAGGCTGAGCGCATCGCATCAGCCGCTGGATCACTGGAGTTGACATGACTTCTCAGGCCCGTACCGCCATCACCACCGGCGATGGCGTCCGCATCGCCTACCGCTTCGACGGTGACGAGGACAAGCCGGTGCTGCTGCTCTCGAACTCGATCGGAACCGACCTCCACATGTGGGACGGACAGGTGCCGGCTCTCACCGAACACTTCCGGCTGCTGCGCTACGACGCGCGCGGCCACGGCGCCTCCGACGTCCCGAGCGGTCCGTACTCACTGGACCGGCTGGGGCGCGACGTGGTGGAGCTGCTGGACGCGCTGGGCCTGCGACGAACACACGTACTGGGCCTGTCCCTTGGCGGAATCGTGGCGCAGTGGCTGGGGATCCACGTTCCGGAGCGGGTCGACCGCCTCGTGCTCTCCAACACCGCCGCGCACCTCGGCCCGGCGAACCAGTGGGACCGGCCGATCGCCGAACTGCTGGACGCCCCCGACATGCAGGCCACCACGGACATGTTCCTGCACAACTGGTTCCCGGCCCACATGCTGGAAGAGGGCGACGAGGTCGTCGAGGGCTTCCGCCGCACATTGCTCGCCACACAACGTGAGGGCGTGGCCGGGAGCTGGGCTGCGGTACGCGACTCCGACCTGCGCCGCACGGCTGCGCTCATCGGCAACCCGACACTGGTCATCGCGGGCGAGCACGACACCGTCACCTCCGCCGCCCACGGGAAGGAACTCGCCGCCACCATCCCCGGCGCGCGGTTCACCCTCCTGCCCACGGTGCACATGGCGAACGTCGAACGCCCGGCGGAATTCGTGGACGCCGTCGTGACCTTCCTCGGGGAGCGGCCTTGACGTGACGGCCACTGCGTCGCGTCGGACATCCCTTCCCGCAGTCCCGGAAGTCGGTGACGGCAACGCGCCACTCGTCGACCCGGAAGCGACGCCGCCTCCGACCGACGTGCTGCCGGCGGCGATCGCGGCGCGGTAGCCATCTCCAGGCGTGGAACGGAGGATCCGAGGCGGCGGCCAGGGCCGACCCGGGCTGTCCGGCCGGCCGGCACGGCGGGCCTGTGCACGTGACCCGCCGCGCGGTGCCGGTCGTCGGTCAGGCGGTGTCGCGCTCGGCGGCCTCGATGTCGAGGAGGAGGACGAGGAGGTTGAGGAGGGTTGAGGCGGGAGCGGTGTTGAAGCGGACAAGGACGCGACCGTCGATGGTCTGGTCGGTGTCGGCGGAGGGGAAGATCAGCCCGTGCTTCCGTCCCCGCTCCTGGACTTCCGCGAGGAGCGTGCGGATGTGGTCGTCGGTGTAGTTCCGGATGCGGGGATCGGTCGGCAGCATCGGGAAACGGCTGCTGGTCATCGGCGAGCCACCCCGTCCAGCTCGAACCAGACGGATTTCGCCTGGTCGTGGGGGTCGACGCCCCAGCGGTGGGTGAGGCCGGCGACGAGCTGGAGGCCCCGGCCGGACTCGGCGAGGAGGGACAGCGGCGGGGTGGAGGGCAGGACCGGGCTCTCGTCGGTGACGGAGACCCGGAGGTTGCCGTTGTCGGAGATGATGCCGACGAGCGGGGCCGGGGTATCGGCGTGGCGCCAGGCGTTGACCAGGAGTTCGACGAGGGCGAGCTGCGCGTCGGAGATGACGGCGGGCGGCCAGCCGATGCGGGTCATGGTGGCGTGGAGGGTGTGACGCGCGATGGCGAGGGTGGGGGTATTGATGTGACGCATGGGGAGTTCTCCCGAGGCGTGAGTGGGGAGGATCCGGCGGAACACGTGTCGCCGTGAGCCAGGCCGGTCGGAAGGGGACGCGGCTGCTCTGCGGCGCCTACTGGCAGGCATTACTGACGATCCGTCGGGTCTATGTGAGATCGACCATAGCGCAGGAACTACTTAATTTTAGGTTGTTCGGCCGAAGTTCCCCCTCCCGAGGGACAGATGGCCCCATTGAGCGCCGGCAAGGCAGACTGGCACCATGCCTGGTCGCCAGAACCCAACCCTTCGTCAGCGCCGCCTGGGTGCCGAGCTGCGGAAGATGCGCGAGCAAGCCGGCCTCGGAGGCAGCCAACTCGCTCGCGCACTTGGAGTGAGCCCTGCCCAGGTCACGCAGATGGAGAGCGGAAAGACCAGCGTCAACGTGGACCGGCTCCGATCCTTCGCGGCAGCCTGCAAGTGCATGAACCAGCCCTTGATCGAGGCCCTGGAAGCCATGGTCCGGGACCGTTCCAAGGGCTGGTGGGAGAAGTATCGAGGCACTGTCCCGGACGGCGTCCTTGAGAACGCAGAGTTCGAGAAGACCTCCCGCGAACTCATGCTGTGGCTTCTCACTCACATGCCCGGCCCGTGCCAGACCCTCAACTACGCCTCAGCCGTCTTCGGGCGCGTGTTCCCTCCGCTGCCTCAACACGAGCTGGATGCCCGCACCGAGTTCAGGATGCAACGCAAGGCCGATCTGCGCCGCAATCCCAAGCCCCTGACCTTCTTCATCTATGAATCAGTGCTGTGGACGCGGTTCGGCGGCACGCCGATCCTCAAGGAACAGCTCACGTCCCTGCTCGAAGACTCCGAGCTGCCGTGGATGACCATCCGAGTGGTGCCATTCGACATCGAGACCTTCCCCGGGCCTGCCGAGAACCTCACGTACGCGTTCGGCACGGTTCCTGAACTCGACACCGTTGAGCGGGAGTCTTCGCACGGTCCCGAATACCTTGACGCCGTCAGCGAGCTGACCAGCTACAGGGCCATCTTCGAACGCACCGAAGCAACAGCGCTGAGCGAGGATGAATCCCGCGACGCGATTCGCAAGATCGCGCGAAACCTGTGAAAGGGCCCGACATGACCAGCACCGAGTGGCAGAAGTCCTCATTCAGCGGCAACGTCGAAAACTGTGTAGAGGTCCGCACCGTGGGCAGCCTGCTCGAACTCCGGGAGTCCGACGAAGGCCACCTCGCCCTCCGCACCACCCCCGCCGCCCTGGCCTCGCTCCTCCACGGCGTCAAGGCCGGCGAGTTCGACCACCACGCCTGAACCCCTGCCTAGGAAGTCGGCCCGCCCGACTTCCTAGGCAGACCAAAACCCGAAGGGCCCCACATGGCAAACACCGAGTGGCAGAAGTCATCCTTCAGCGGCAACGGCGGCGACTGCGTGGAGATCCGCACGGCCGACAGCCTGCTCGAACTCCGGGAGTCCGACGAAGGCCACCTCGCCCTCCGCACCAACCCCGCCGTCCTCGCCTCGCTCCTCCACGGCGTCAAGGCCGGCGAATTCGACCACCACGCCTGAACCCCCAGCAGTCCCTCGCGCAGGAAGTCGGCCCGCCCGACTTCCTGCGCGGACGCCACCGCGCTTTGTCGGACCGGCGTTCAGCTTCCATGCCGGTGTCCCTGGCCGCCCTCCGGCCCGATTCCCTTGGTCCTGAGCGGAGTTCCGTCCGGGGCGAACGCATGGTGGAAGGCGAAGGCCTGCGGCGCAACGCCGTGCTCGTGCAGGTGTTCCAGCCTGGAGACCCCGTCCTGCCAGGTGGGTATCACGCCATCGTTGACCCACCAGAACACGTGACTTGGGCGTCCTGTCCTCTCGAACCAGTCGTAGCGCCTGTTCAGCGCCTCACGGTGCGCGCCGGTGTAGATGGCGTCGAAGGCGGAAATCAGATCGGTCCAGAGTGAAAGGGTCGCGGCCAGGGCGGTGCTGTCCGCCGTACGGCCCTTGCCGTACCAGGCCGGTACGGCGAACTCGCCCCACGCTCCCCAGTCCAGGTCGAAGTGGCTGCCCCGGGCGCCTTCTGCCGCTTTGGCATGGGCGAGGTACCCGGGGTGCCGGCTGATCTTCCGGTAGATCGCCTCGCCGCTCTCGTGGAGTTCGCGCGTGAGCGGTGCGGGATCGGCGAGAGCCGACTTCAGGACACCGAATGTGTACAGCGCGAGATGGGGCATGCGTCTCTCCCTGATGTGAGGGTGCCTGGTGTGGACCGGTTCGGGGCATGACCGGCTCATCCCGTCACGGGCGGCTCAGCCTGAAGAAATCCCCGTGCGACCGTGGGCGATCGCCGATGACCAGGTGAAGGTAGCCGCCTCCGCGGGCGATGTCGAAGTTGCAATTCCCCTGCCTACATGGCTTCTTGCCCAAGCTCGGCCGCTGGGCGCGTGGGAAGTCGGCCCGCCCGACTTCCCACGCGAACACCACTCCTCCTGGCTGGCCCTAAACCCCCTTGCGGGCAGCTCCCCTTGTCGCGAGCGCGATTCCACCTTGATCTTTAATCCGATACGGGAATACGACCCCTCCTTCGTGGACAGCCGCCCACCAGCTCTCTAGCGTGGTCCCGTCGACGGCCCATCAGGGCCGCACTCCTAAGGGGTTGAGATGGACGCCAAGTCGGGTCTCACGCGACTGACCAACACGGGCAACGGCAGCGGCTCGGGAGAGTGCAGTCAGAACCACTGTCCCAACATCTACCACGCCGTGTTCGAGGGCGACATCAACCCGTTCATCGAACACCAGCGGATCGCCCTCGCGGGATCGGTGCCTTTCGAGGAGTACGTGCGAAGCATTGGCACTTGATCCACAGGAGCTGGGTCAATCCAATTCCGACCTGGCGGCGATCCTTCAAGAGCTTCGCAAGCGAGCTGGACTCTCCGGGGTCCAGCTCGCTCGGCGTGTCAACATGTCGCAGTCCAAGATCTCCAAGATCGAGACCGGCAAGGTCACGCCGTCACTCGTCGACGTCGAACTGATCCTGCGCGCACTTTCGACTCCACCGGAACTGGTCGCGCACGTGACCGCGCTCGCTCGCATCGCGAACACGGAGTGGCAGGACACCAGGACCCTGCGCCGGAAGGGGCTGGACAAGAAGCAGGTCGAGCTCGCGACGCTCGAACGAACATCTACGGCTCTCAGGTACTTCCTACCGACCATGGTCACAGGACTGCTCGCGACCCCGAGTACATCCGAGCCAGCCTCGCCCCGTTCCCCGGCGACCACACGAAGGCCATCTCCAAGAAGCTGGAGCGGCAGGCAGTCCTCTACGAGACCGCCAAGCACTTCACCTTCGTCCTGACCGAGCAGGCCTGCCTCTGGCCGCTCCTTCCGGGACAGGCCATGGCCATGCAACTCGATCGACTGGTGTCCCTCTCCCGCTTGCCGAATGTCCGGATGGGAGTCATCCCCCTGGCCGGCCACATGCCATGGGCACCACTGAACGTCTTCACGGTCTACGACGAGTCGCTCGCCACCGTGGAAGTCTCCACGGGCGCACTCGTCTTTCGCGACCCCAGGGACATCCGGGAATACCTGGACGAGTTTCGAACCCTTGAAGGATATTCACTCTGGGATGATGACGCCCGCCGCAAACTGAATGAATGGGCGGACCGCTTTCGCGGTGAATCTCGGCCGCTCGCTCACGCCTTCCTGCCTGAACCCGAATTCGCCGAGTAGACCCGCCTCGCCCCCGGAGCAGGAAATCGGGCGGGCCGACTTCCTGCTCCGCCGAACTCCAGCGGACTCAGAGCGAGAGGTCCGCCTGAGTCCGGAACTCCGCGTAGCGCACTGCGTGGTGCCAGGCGGCATCACGGGCCTGGCAGGCGAGGAGGACCTCCAGCGGGTCTGTGACCAGCTCCATGCCGACTGGTGCGCTCCCCTTCGAAGTGGAAGCGCGCAACCGTGCGGGAGTCGAAGAGCCAGAAGTCCGACAGCCCGGCCAGCCCCGAAGCTTCGGCGTCCGAGCGCCACATGTACCGGATGTCCTCGCTGGCCACCACAAACGAGGGCCCACAGTCGCCTCAGGAGAATATTCGAGAATCTGCGCTCACTCCGCGTGGTTCTCCGGGCATTCTGAGTCAACCTGACCGCCCCACGAAGGGAACGGCTGTGAGCCGACGACTGCGGTACATCGGGAGCAACTCGGGACACAACGGTTGCCCCACTCTCTACGAGGACATGGAGACCGGGAACGTCGTCGTGCAGGGCGACCTCGTGACCGACCCCGACGAGATCACCCAGTTCCGCGACATCAAGCCCGGTGAAGGGTTCGTGACTGTGCCGCGCGTGCTACTCACGGACTTCGCGCCGCGAGACGTGAACCGAGAGCGCGTGCTGATCAGCTGGGACGAGTTCGAAGAGATGTTCACGACCTGCCAGCACACGGCGTTCCGGCTGGAGACCCGCCGCCAGTACCGCTCCGACGAAGAGTCCGAGGACTACCGTCGGTTCGTGGCCGGGTTGGATCCCGAATGGGACCTGGACCACCCGTGGTGCCGCACGCGGCGCGAGCAGTCGGCTCTGGGCAAGCGGTTCGAGCGGGTGCGGATCATGGACAATCCGCCCACCATGGGCCAGCGCTACCTGCTCCAGAACGCCGAGCGGAACGGCAAGGTGGGCGAGGACATCCGTTACCTCTGGCGTGCCGACGCCGACCGGCTCGGCCTCCCGGCCGAGGATGCCTGGCTGTTCGACTCGCGCGTGATCGCCCTGCTGCACTTCGACGCCGAGGACAATGTCACCGAGATCGAGGTGATCACCGACCCGGTGAAGGTGGCCCGCGCCTGCCAAGAGCGGGACGCTGCCTGGCACTACGCCGTCCCGCACGGCGAATTCCGCGCTGGGGTACCGTCCGACATGTGAGCACCGACTTCCAGCAAGCCAGAATCGCCCTCGGCCTGCGGCTCCGTGAGCTGCGCGCCGAGGGCGGTTTCACAGGGCGACAACTGGCCGACCGGCTGGGCTGGACGCAATCCAAGGTCAGCAAGCTGGAGACCGGTCGGCAGACGGCCACCCATGACGACCTCAAATCATGGGCCGATGGTGTCGGGCAACCCCAAGCCGCAGCCGAACTGTCGGCCAGACTACGCGCCTTCGAGTCAGGAACTCGCTCCTGGCGACGGCAGTTGGCCGCCGGACACAAACCGGTACAGGACACGCTAACCGCCGAACACGACCGCACGGCGGTCGTGCACGCGTGGGAGGGTGCCATGATCGCCGGAATATTCCAGACACCCGATTACGCCCGGCACATCTTCAGCGCGTTCGTCGACCTCCACCAGTCGCCGCGTGACATAGAGGATGCCGTTCGAGCCCGCATCCGGCGGCAGGAGAGCCTGTACCGGCCGGGCAAGAAGTACCACATCGTCATGTGGGAGGCGGCCCTGCGCGCCCTGGTGTGCCCTCCCGCCGTGATGGCCGCGCAGCTCGACCGGCTGAGCGGTGCGATCGGTCTGGACACCGTTTCGCTCGGCATCGTGCCGTTCGAGGCGTCGCTCAAGTTGTCTCCGGCCAACGGCTTCTGGATCCACGATGACCGGCTCGTCATCGTGGAGGACTGGCACGCCGAGCTGTGGCTCGACCAGCCGGACAACGTCGCGTTGTACCAGCGCGTGTGGGACACCCTTGCCGACACCGCCGTCTACGGCGCGGACGCCCACCGGGTCATCACGCGCTGCCGCAGGGCTCTCGGCGACGTCTGAGGAATCTCCGCGAACCACGCTCCCGGCGGCTCGAATAGTCGGGAATCGCGCGCTCTTCGCCGACGCCGACTCCCTTAGCTTCGTCCTCAGCAAGTGAGTTGACCACCAAGCGAAGGGGAACACACATGCCCATGCTCGACAGCGGAAAGCACGGCGGCGGCCAGGGCGACGGCAAGGGTGGCGGCCAGCAGGACGACTCCAACAGCGGCAACAAGCACGGTGGCGGCGGCAGTGACGAGGGTGGGAACTCCTCGGACGGCCGTGGGCCGGCGGACGGCCGCTGAGGGATGAGCGAGCAGCACGAAGCGGAGGCCGGCCGGGCCGGCCGCCGCACGCCTCCGGCTCGCGCGGGCCGGGTGCGCGCCCCGGCTCGTGGTGGGAGACGGGGCGGAGGGCTGCCCCGACGGCGCGCCCTTCGATCGCGTCATCGCGACCTGTTCGGTGCGGCGGGTGCCCTACGACTGGGTCGCGCAGGCCCGGCCGGGCGCCGTGATCGTCGTACCGTGGGCGCCGGAGTACGGCGGGGAGGCGGTGGCCCGGCTCACGGTCGGCGAGGACGGGACGGCGAGCGGGCGGTTCGTCGGGTCGTCGGCGTTCATGCGGCTGCGCCGCCAGCGGGTCGAGCGGCCGGGCAGCCTGGCGTACCTGTCGGGGCCGTGGCCGGCGGACGGAGCGAAGTCGACGACGTCCCTGTCTCCGGAGGAGGTCGGCGGGTGGCCGGCCATGTTCGCCGTGGGCACCCGGGTGCCGGACGCGTTCCCGCTGGTCGAGCGGTACGCCGACGGCTCGTACACGCTGTGGCTGCACGACACGGCCGTCACGTCCTGGGCCACCGTCGACTGGGAGCCCGGCCGGACGTCCTTCGGGGTGGTGCAGTCCGGCCCGCGCGCGCTCTGGGACGAGGTGGCGGCCGCGCACCGCTGGTGGCGCGGCCAGGGGCACCCCGGCTTCGACCGGTTCGGGCTCACCGTGACGCCCGACGGCGAGACGGTCTGGTTGGACAGCCCGTCGAAGCCGAAGTGAGCGGAGCAGGAAGTCGGGCGGGCCGACTTCCTGCTCCCGGCAGGTCCCCGCGGGCGGACGCGGCGGCCCCTCACCTCCCATCAGATTGCATATTTATGCAGTGCGCGGTGCGTGCCGTTGCGCGATGACCGCCGAATGGCTGGAAACACCCGAGGCCGTTGTCACCCAAGCTGCTTGAATGTACGGTGGTCGGAATGTTCATTCACCGAGAAGGAATGTGAACCATGGCGATCACGGCCCCCAGGGGATTCCGCGGCGTGACCAGGAACATGGGACTCAAGGACATCGAGGACGACTTCGCGGTCGTCGTCTCCGAGGTGCCCGCCCGCTCCGCCGCCGTCTTCACCCGCTCGCGCTTCGCCGGGCCGAGCGTCGTCCTCAGCCGTGAGGCGGCGCCCCGGCAGCAGAGCCGCGGCATGGTCGTGCTTTCCCGGAACGCCAACGTGGCCACCGGCAAAGCGGGCGCGGACAACGCCGCCGAGGTCCGCCGCAGGGTCGCCGAGATCGTCGGCATCGACCCCGAGGAGCTGGTCATCGGTTCGACCGGCGTGATCGGCCGCCCCTACCCGATGGAGAGCATCCGGGCCGGGCTCGACGAGCTGTCCTGGCCGTTCCCCGAGGCGGACTGCCCGGCGGCGGCCGCGGCCATCATGACGACCGACACCCGCCCGAAGCACCTCAGCGTGACGGTCGGCGACGCGGTCCTCACCGGCATCGCCAAGGGCGTCGGCATGATCGAGCCGAACATGGCCACCCTGCTGACCTTCTTCTTCACCGACGCCGACATCCCGGCCGCCGAACTCGACGCCCTGTTCCGGCGCGTGACGGACCGGACGTTCAACGCCCTGAGCATCGACACCGACACCTCCACCAGCGACACCGCCGCGATCTTCGCCAACGGCCTGGCCGGCCCCGTCGACCTCGCCGAGTTCGAGCGGGCGCTGCACACCGTCGCGCTGCACCTGGTCCGCGACATCGCCTCGGACGGCGAGGGCGCCGGCAAGCTGATCGAGGTTCAGGTCACCGGGGCCCGCGACGACGCCCAGGCCAAGCGGGTCGGCAAGAGCGTGGTCAACTCGCCGCTGGTGAAGACGGCCGTGCACGGAGCCGACCCGAACTGGGGCCGGATCGCGATGGCCATCGGCAAGCTGGAGGACGAGACCGACATCGAGCCGCCCCGCGTCCGGATCTCCTTCGGCGACCTCCCGATGCACCCGGAGGAGCCGAGCGACGCCCTGCTGGAGCGGGCCGCGCGGTACCTGGCCGACGACGAGGTGGTCATCCGGGTGGACCTCGGCATCGGCGAGGGCGCGTTCACCGTCTACGGCTGCGACCTCACCGAGGGCTACGTGAAGATCAACGCCGACTACACCAGCTGAGCCGGCCGCCCCACGGCACGCCCCGGCCGGTGCGACGCACAACGCTGTCCACAAGCTGTGGACAGCGCCCGCTCCGGCGCGAACACCTCGGCCCCGTCCTGGACGTCCACGGCGGCGGCAAGACGTCCACACCGGCGGCAAGGCGCGCGAACCGCCCGGCCGTCAGTCGTCCTGGAAGTCGGCGGTGGTGTGCAGGGTCGCGTACAGGGCCGAGAGGCGGGCGTTCCAGTTGGCGTACGTCGGGGCGTCGACGGCGTGCTTCTTGCCCAGGTCCTTGATCACCTTCTGGGCGTTCCTGAGCTCTTGCGCGGCCGCGTCCGGGTCCCCCTCGTTGAGCCGGGCGGAGCTGGTGTCGAGGACCCTCAGCAGGTCCATCTGCCGGTCCCGCTCCTTGCCGATGTGGGCCTGGGCCACCGCCTGCCGGAAGGACTGGAGCTGGAGCGCCGCCGACTGGTTGCGCGGCACCGGCTGGGTCGCGGTCGGGGGCAGCGACGGGGCGGTGGGGGACGCGGCGGGGGTGGTGCCGCTCGGCGCCGGCGTGGTGGGGGCCGGGGTGGGGGTCACGGCCGGGGCGGTGGCCGCGGCCGGTTTGGCGGCGGGCGTGCCGTCGGCCGGCTCGTCGAAGGCGGTGAGGGCCAGCGCGGCGACGCCGGCCAGGCCCGCCACGCCCAGCGCGCCGAGCACCAGGGGCTTCCGGCGGCCGGGCCGGGCGGGCGCGGAGGCGGCATGGACGGGGACGGCATGGACGGGGACGGCGGCAGGGACGGGGATCGGCGCCATCACCGAGGTGGCGGCCGGAGGCTGGGGCGGCAGCAGGGTGGTGTGCTGTTGGTCCGGCGAGGGCGCGAACGGCACCGGCCGGCCCGGCGAGGCGGCGTAGGGCCCGGCCGGGGGCTGGGGCGGCAGCAGGGTGGTGTGCTGCTGGTCCGGCGAGGGCGCGTAGGACACCGGCTGGTCCGGCAAGGGCGCGAACGGCACCGGCGGGAGGAACCGGGTGGCCGCCCCGGCGGTGGTCGCGAGCAGCTCCGCCGTCGGGTCGCCGACCACCAGCCCCGGCACCGTGCCGAGCAGTTCGGCCCGGGCCGCGGCCGCGTCGGCCGGGCGGTCGGCCGGGTTCTTGGCCAGCAGCCGCAGCACCGCCGCGTCCAGCGCCGGCGGCAGGCCCGGACGGCGGGCGGAGGGCGGCGGCGGCAGCTCGCTGACGTGCTTGAAGGCGATCGCCACCGGGGTCTCGGCGGTGAACGGGGTCGCGCCGGTGAGCATCTCGGTCAGCACGCAGCCGACCGCGTACAGGTCGGTCCGCCCGTCCAGCGCCGAGGCGGTGGCCTGCTCGGGCGAGAGGTAGGCGGCCGTGCCGAGCACGCTCGCGGTCTGGGTCAGGTTGCTGGAGGAACCGGCCCGGGCGATGCCGAAGTCGACGACCTTCACCCCGCCGTCGTCGGTGATCATGATGTTCCCGGGCTTGATGTCCCGGTGCACCAGCCCCGCCGCGTGGGCGACGGCCAGCGCCTCGCAGACCGCCGCCGCGATGCCGACCGCGCGCTCGACCGGCAGCGCCTGGCGCTCCGCCAGCAGTGCGGCCAGCGAACGGCCGTTGACCAGTTCCATGACGATGAACGGGGTGCCCTGGTCCACGCCCGAGTCGAAGACCATGACGATCCTCGGGTGCACCAGCATGGCCGCGTGCTGGGCCTCCCGGCTGAAGCGCTCGGCGAAGCGGGGGTCGTCGGCGAGACCGCCGTTGAGCACCTTGACGGCCACCTGACGGCCCAGCACCCGGTCCACCCCGCGCCAGACGGTCGCCATACCGCCGACGCCGAGTATCCCGACGAGTTCGTAACGCCCGTTCAGCGCCCGTCCGATCACCTGGAGCTCCCCTCACGTGCCCTGCCCGGGGTCCCGGGCCGCCTCGTGCACCCGTGCACGATAGCCGCACCGCCGGACGGGTCCGGACGGGTCCGAACGGGTCCGCCGGGGGCGGGAGGTGGCGCGAGGTGGCGGTCGGGGGACCGGGCAGCGGTCCC
>NZ_JBHUAF010000058.1:0-31476 GCF_042789895.1 Kitasatospora sp. NPDC056783 | reverse complement strand
CTTCTCGCGTGGTGGCTCAGGACTCCGGCGTGGACCGCTTGCTCCGGCTCAGGATGCGTCGCCCCGGTGCCAGGACCCTCTCGGCCGCCCGGCCGACCCCGACGGAGACAGCCGTCCGGGCCTCCCGCACCGCGTCGGAGATCCGCCACCACAGCTGCGCCGAGGACGCCGGCAGCAGCAGCGCCCTGGTCCGTCCGGCCCGGTTGGCGGTCGCCCACATCCCGCGCCGCGCGGTGCGGACGTCGGCGGCCAGCGGCTCCGCGGTGAGCTGCCCGGGCGGGGCGTAGAGCACCCGCTCGGTGGCCAGCGCCAGCCGGCCGGTGGCCGCCGCGGAGTCCGCGTCCAGCTTCGCCCGCTCGGTGATCCGGCGGGCCGTCGAGCGCGGCGTGCGTGACTCGTCCGGGGGAATTCCGAGGTCCCAGGCGGAGTCGATCAGTTCGTCCCAGGCGGCCAGCACCTGGGCGTCGGTCAGCTCCGCCGGACCGCCCCCGCCGGGCCCGCGCCGTCCGCCGGCGCCCAGCCGGCGACGGCGCACGGCGGCGCGCCAGAACATCGGGACGAGCAGCAACGCGATCAGCCCGAGCACCGCGGCGAGGGTGCCGAGCACCTGGCCGGAGAGCAGCCAGGACTTCTCGGCGGTCCGGTCGGCGGCCTTGCTCCGGGGGCCGCACTCACCCAGCTGACGCTGCTTGGGGGTGCAGTCCGTGCTGACGGTCGGCGCCGGGGCGGCCGAGGCGGTCAGCGGGGCGGCGGTCGCCTGCTGGGTGGGCGCGGTGGTCGGGGCGGTGGCCGTGTCGGCGTAGCGGGCCGGGACGCCGCGGCTCGGGGTCGGCTCGAAGCGCAGCCAGCCGTAGTTCGCGAAGTACAGCTCGGGCCAGGCGTGGTACATCCGGCCGGTGACCGAGTAGACGTTGCCGCCCTTGCTGTCGCCGGGGGTGAAGCCGACGGCCACCCGGGCCGGGATCTTCAGCGTCCGGGCCATCGCCGCCATGGTGGAGGCGAAGTGCACGCAGAAGCCCCGGCGGTCGCGCAGGAAGACGGAGATGGCGTTGCTGCCGGTGCCGCCGTTGACCGTGGTGTCGTACGTGAAGTCGGGCCCGGTGAACCACTTGACCAGTGCCGTGGCCCGGTCGAAGTCGTTGCTCGCGCCGGCGGTGAGGTCCTTGGCCCGGGCGGCGACCTCCGGCGGCAGGTCGGTCGGGAGGGCGGTGTAGTGCTCCCGGATGTCCTGCGGCGCGGTGCCGACGAGGCGCAGCTCGGTGGCGGAGGGCCGTACGTTCAGGGCGCTGACCTGGTAGCGCAGGCCGCGGATCGCCTTGTCGTTGGCCGGCAGGACGGTGCGGGTGAGCGGGTCGAGCTTCCAGTCGGAGCGGTTGGGCAGCTGGACGGTGGTGGCCGGGTAGGGCATCGGCAGCCAGCTCGCCCGGAGCCCGTCGCTGATCTGGAAGTCGCCGTCGATCCGGGGGAAGTCGGACTTGTGCAGGCCCTCCGGGTTGGGCAGCGACACCGGGAGGTCGTTGACCGCGGTGCTGCCGAGCTTCCAGTTGGTGCCGTCGAACTGGTCGAGCGAGCCGGTCCGCAGGTAGGTCTCCGCGGCCAGATCGCTGTCCATGCTGTACGTGAGCAGTTCCGCGTCGGTGGGCTTGACGATCGCGGCCTCCAGGCTGACCAGCGGGTCCAGACTGGTCGTCAGGCCCTTGCCGGAGCCCTTGCCGCTCGACCCGCCGGAGCGCAGCAGCCCGGCGTCCCAGTGCGGCAGGACCACCGGCAGCAGCAGTGCCGCGGCCAGGGCCAGCACACCGACCTGCCGGCCGCCCGGGCTGACGCGGCCGGACTCCGCCGAGTCGCGCGCGCCGCCGTAGAACACCCGGCCCCAGCGGGAGACCCGGTCCTGGCCCTCGGCGAACAGCAGCAGCAGGTAGCCGGCCGAGGCGACGGCGAACCAGATCCAGCTGCCGTGCTCCCCGGCCAGGCCGTTGCCGACCGAGTACAGCGCCAGCAGCGGCAGCCCGGCCAGCGCCGAGCGCCGGTAGGTCACCGCGACGGTGTCCACCGCGATGGCGATCAGGCCGACCGCGGAGACCAGGATCAGCCGCAGGCCGGCGGTGGGCGGAGCCGGGATGGCGTACTGCTGTATGTCGTCCACCCCGGCGGCGAGGACCTGGCCCAGCACCCGCATCGCGGACGGCCCGGGCAGCACCCCGCCGGCGCCGGCGAAGCCGAGCAGCATCAGCGTCAGCAGCACCAGCAGCTGCCCGACCGGCACCGTCCAGCGGTACAGCGGGGAGCGGCGCAGGCCCGCGCCGACCGCCGCGAGCACGACGATCACCAGCAGGGCGTGGGTGAGCCAGCTGCGGGTGGTGAGCAGCGGCATCATGCACAGCGAGGCGAGCGCGGTGGCCAGCGCCGAGTACACGGTCAGTTTTGCCCGGGTGGTCACGCGCCGGCCTCTTCTCGGTAGGGGGCGGTGGTCTTGCTGCCGTCGGCGGCGCGCCACAGGTCCGGGAGGGAGTCCCCGGCGCGCACCGGGATCACCGTCCAGCCGGACTCGCGCAGCTGCTGGACCCGGGCCCGGAACTCGTCGCCGCCGGTGTTCGGGGCGAGCATCCGCAGCCCGGCCCAGGTGCTGGAGTCCAGCAGGAAGACGATCGCCCCGCCGGTGCGGCTGCGCAGCCGGCCCAGCCGGGCGGCCTGGGCGTCGTCCAGCTCGCCGAGGACGGCGACCAGCAGGCCCTCGCCGCCGGTGCGCAACGGGTCCTCGGCGCGGGAGAGGGTGCCGCCGTCGGACAGGTCGGCGACCGCGAGGGCGTCCAGGATCAGCCCCGAGGAGTCGGCGGCGGTGCCGTGGCTGCCGCCCGCGCCCGGGGCGGGCACCGTCTGGCCGGCGTCGGTGAGCAGCCGGGTCTGGTAGCCGCGCTCCAGCAGGTGCACGGTGACGGAGGCGGCGCAGCTGACCGCCCACTCGAAGGAGGAGGCGGGGCCGCTGCCCCGGTGGGCGGTCTCCCGGGTGTCCAGCAGGACGGTGGCCCGGGCCTGCTGCGGCTGCTCCTCGCGACGCACCATCAGTTCGCCGTACCGGGCGGTGGAGCGCCAGTGCACTCGGCGCAGGTCGTCGCCGGGCCGGTACTCGCGCAGGATCACGTCGTCGTCGCCGGCCAGCGCCAGGGTGCGGCTGTGGCTCTCGCCCTGGCCGGTCCACTCGCCGCTGAGGCGTACCGCCGGCAGCGCCTGGACCTGGGGGACCACGGTGAGGACGTCGGAGGCGGTGAAGGCGCGGGCCACCTCGCACATTCCGAACGGGTCGGACAGCCGCAGCTGGAGCGGCCCGAGCGGGTAGCGGCCGCGCAGGTCGGAGCGGACCCGGTAGGAGACCTCGCGGTGGCCGCGCGGTTCGACCCGGTCCAGGACGAACCGCGGGCGCGGCCCGAGCACGTACGGGACCTTGTCCTCCAGCAGCAGCACCCCGGTGGGCACCCGGGAGATGTTGTCGACCCGCAGGTGGACCCGGGCCTCCTGGCCGGCGATCGCCCGGCGCGGGCTGAGCCGGCGTCCGCTGGCCACCCGGTAGCGGGTGTTGGCGACGACCACCACGGCGGCCAGCGGCAGCGCGGCCAGCAGGACGCCGACGCGCAGCAGGGCGTTCTGGTCGAGCAGGTAGGAGCAGACCACCGCGGTGACCCCGGCGGCGAGGAAGGACCGCCCCCGGGTGGTGAGGCCGCGGAACCCCGCCCGCAGCCCCGATGGCGAGTCGGACTGGGCCACCTCAGCCCCTCCGGACGGCCGGGCCGCCCTGCGGGCGCGGCAGCGGCAGCCGGGCGACCAGCTCGGCCACGATCTGCTCGGAGGTCCGGCGGCTGAGCTGGGTCTCGGCGGTCGGCATCAGCCGGTGCGCCAGGACCGGGACGGCGAGGCGCTGGATGTCGTCCGGGGTGACGTAGTCGCGCCCGTCCAGCGCGGCGGCGGCGCGGGCGGCCCGGACCAGGTGGAGGGTGGCGCGCGGCGAGGCGCCCAGGCGCAGTTCGGGGCTGGTGCGGGTGGCGCCGACCAGGTCGACGGCGTAGCGGCGGACCGGGTCGGCGATGTGCACGGTGCGGACCAGGTCGATCAGCTTGAGGATGTCGGAGGCGTGCGCGACCGGATGGAGGTCCTCCAGCGGGCTGGCGCCGGCGTGCACGTCCAGCATCGCGAGCTCGGCCTCGGGGCTGGGGTAGCCGATCGAGATCCGGGCCATGAAGCGGTCGCGCTGGGCCTCCGGCAGCGGGTAGGTGCCCTCCATCTCGACCGGGTTCTGGGTGGCCACGACCATGAACGGCGAGGGCAGTTCGTAGCTGGTGCCGTCGATGGTGACCTGGCGCTCCTCCATGGACTCCAGCAGCGCGGACTGGGTCTTGGGCGAGGCGCGGTTGATCTCGTCGCCGACCACGACCTGGGCGAAGATCGCGCCCGGGCGGAACTCGAAGTCGTGCCGCTGCTGGTCGTAGATGTTGGTGCCGGTGACGTCCGAGGGCAGCAGGTCGGGCGTGAACTGGATGCGGCGCACGGTGCAGTCGAGCGAGCGGGCGAGCGCCTTGGCCAGCATGGTCTTGCCGACGCCGGGCACGTCCTCCAGCAGCAGGTGGCCCTCGGCGAGCAGGACGGTCAGGGCGATCCGGACGGCCTCCGGCTTGCCCTCGATCACGCTCTCCACGTTGGCGCGGACGCGGTCGACGACCGCGGCGAGCTCGGGAAGCCCGACCTGCTGGAACCGGTGCGCCCTCTGCTTCTCGCCCCCCGCAGGACTGCCGATCTCGGCCTGGTCGTTGTAGCTCGTCACCCGTTTACGCTCCCTGGCACCCTGTGCCCGCCCCGTGCCGAGGCCGGACCCCACCCCATGCTTGACGCGGCCTTCCCGGGGACGGTTCCGCACCGGTTTCCGGCGCCGGGAGGGTGGCCTGCGGCCTGGCCGCCCCAGGTGGTTCGGGGTCCGACCGGCAGGCGCATTCTCCCCTGAGGGATGACCAGAAGTCACCATTCGGTGTGGCCCGGATGCCCGGACGCCCGGACGCCGTTGGCCGGGCGGGGGCGGACGTCTCAGCCGATCTCGCGCAGCAGGCCGGTGTGGACGTCGAAGACGAAGCCGCGGACGTCGTCGGTGTGCAGCAGGAAGGGAGAGGTGCGGACGCGCTGCATGGACTGGCGGACGTCGCCGTCCAGGTCGACGAAGGCCTCCACCGCCCACTGCGGGCGCTGGCCGACCTCCAGTTCCAGCTCGCGGCGGAAGTCCTCGGTGAGCCCGAGCAGACCGCAGCCGGTGTGGTGGATCAGCGCGATCGACCGGGTGCCGAGGGCGCGCTGGCTGATGGTCAGGGAGCGGATGGTGTCGTCGGTGACGACGCCTCCGGCGTTGCGGATGACATGGGCGTCGCCGAGTTCGAGGCCGAGTGCCGCGAACAGGTCCAGGCGGGCGTCCATGCAGGCCACCACGGCGATCTTCTGCACCGGGCGGGCGTCCATGCCGCCGTCCTGGAAGGTCACCGCGTAGCCGCGGTTGGCCGTGACGAAACGGTCGATGACGGTGGGTCTGGGAGGCTCGGCAGCGGCGGTCGGCGAGGGCCGGTCGGGAGTCACTGTCATGGTGGCGACGTTAGTGGGGATCGGGTCCCCGCGGTGGAGCGAGGAGCTACAGAACAGGGCGCCGGGATCGGGAGCATGACGACAACGGGAGGGGTTCGTCCGGGCCGTCGCGCACCGGTCCGCACGGTGGCGGACAGGGGGCGCGCGCCCGCCGCCGAAGGCCCCCGGTACGTACCGTCGCACGGTCGGCCCGACGGCCGCGACCTGCGGTGATCCGTACCGCCGCCCGGGTGGTGCGCCGGAGCGGGCCATTGACTGGAAGGGTCCGCGCGATAGAGTTCGTGGCGCAGTGGAGCACACCCGCCGGGGCCCGTCAACGGGGCCTTCCCGGCCGGTGCTGCCCGGCCGACGCGGCCCGTGGCCTCCACCCGCTCCGTGCTCACCTGGCGCACCTTCCCCGGCGCCGGGCGGTCACGATCTTCCCCTCGAGCGGGCGGGGACCACGGGCCGCTTCGTCGTGCCGGGGCGCGGTGGGCGAGAATGGTCGCAGCTCCCGGACGTCGGGCTGCTCCGCACCGAGGAAGGGCGCCACCGCGCATGACCACCAACGAACCGGGCCCCAAGCACGTTCCGGTGATGCTCCAGCGGTGCATGGACGCGCTGGCCCCGGCGATCTCGCGCCCGGGTGCCGTGGTGGTGGACGCCACCCTCGGCCTCGGCGGGCACAGCGAGGCGCTGCTGACCCAGTTCCCGCAGGTGCGGCTGGTCGCGGTGGACCGTGACCCGCAGGCGCTGAAGCTGGCCGGTGAGCGACTGGCCCCGTTCGGCGACCGGGCCACCCTGGTGCACGCGGTCTACGACGAGATCCCCGAGGTGCTGGAGCGCCTGGGCATCGACCGGGTGGACGGCGTCCTGTTCGACCTCGGCGTCTCCTCGATGCAGCTGGACGAGGCGGAGCGCGGCTTCGCGTACGCGCAGGACGCGCCGTTGGACATGCGGATGGACCAGACCCGGGGGATCAGCGCGGCGGAGGTGCTGAACACCTACAGCCACGGCGCCCTGGCCCGCATCCTCAAGGTGTACGGCGAGGAGCGGTTCGCCGGGAAGATCGCCTCGGTGATCCTGCGGGAGCGGGAGAAGGAACCGTTCACCAACAGCGCGCGTCTCGTCGAGTTGGTGCGCAACGCCATTCCGGCGGCGACCCGCCGCACCGGCGGGAACCCGGCCAAGCGGACGTTCCAGGCGCTGCGGATCGAGGTCAACGGCGAGCTGGAGGTCCTGGACCGGGCGATCCCCGGGGCGCTGGACGCCCTGGCGCTGGGCGGCCGGATCGTGGTGATGTCCTACCAGTCGCTGGAGGACCGCCTGGTCAAGCAGTACTTCGCCGCCGGGGCGACCAACACCGCCCCGCCGGGGCTGCCGTTCATCCCGGAGGAGCACCAGCCCTGGCTCAAACTGATCACTCGCGGTGCCGAGCTGGCCACCGAGGAGGAGATCGAGGAGAACCGGCGCGCCGCGCCCGTACGGCTGCGGGTGGCAGAGAGGATCAGGGACCGAAGCAAGCGGGGCTGACGAACCGGCCCCGGCGGGGTCCGAAGGGCGGAGGAAAGCGGTGGGGCCGGTGGCCGGTGAGGTCCGGGCGGGGCGGGGAGGACTCCCCGGGCAGGGCAGGGCGCGGATCACGGTCCGGCCGGGGAAGCGTCCGGTACGGCGGCGCACACCGTTCGCGGTGCTCATCGTGGTGCTGCTGGCGGGCGGACTGCTCGGCCTGCTGGCACTGAACACCGCGCTCAACGAGGGCTCGTTCGAGCTTTCCCGGCTACAGAAACAGACCACCGTGGCGACCGACGAGCAGCAGAGCCTCCAGCACGAGATCGACCAGAACTCGGCCCCGGACGCGCTGGCCAGGCGCGCCGGCGAACTGGGCATGGTCCCGGCCGGGGGGATGGCCTTCCTGGACGTCCCGAACGGCGGCAAGGTGCTCGGCACCCCCGGAGCGGCGCAGGACAGTCCGCCGGTGAAGCGCTCGACGGCCGAGCCGTGGCCGACGAAGGCCCAGCCCGGTGCCGCCCAGCCCGGCGCCGGGCCGGCGCCGGCCGCGCCGCAGCCTGGCGGTGCCGCCTCGCCGGCCGCGCCGCCGCCTCCTCCGCCGGTACCGACCCCGGCGGCGTCCGCCGGTGACTCGGTGATCCAGCTCAACCCGGCCTCGCCCGCCGCGGGCGCGAAGCCGAGCGGGGGTGCGGGCCGATGAGCACGCCGCGTCAGCCCGGCGGGTCGGGCGGCGGCGATGGCCGCCGTCCGGTGCCCAGGGGCACCGCGCCGCGCGGCCAGTCCGCCTCCGGCCGCAGCCAGCCCGCGAAGGGCCAGCCGACCAAGGGGCAGCCCGCCCGCGGCCAGTCGGCGAAGGCCCAGCCCGCGAAGGGGCAGCCCGTCCGCGGCCAGTCGGCGAAGGCCCAGCCCGCGAAGTCGGCCTCCGCCGGCCGTACCCCGCGGGCGCCGCAGCAGCGCCGCCCCGAGGGCCGCCCGCCGGCCCGCAGCCAGGCGGCGGTGCGCCCGAAGAGCCGCCCGTCGCAGCGCTCCAAGGCCCTCAAGCTGGCCGAGCCCAAGCGCCGGCTGAAGGTGATCACCGTGGCGCTGTCGCTGGTGTTCTCCGTGTTCGCGGGCCGCCTGGTGCAGCTCCAGCTGGTGGACGCCTCGGCGCTGGCCGCCGACGCCAACACCAACCGGTACCTGAACATCCCGATCACCGCCGAACGCGGCTCGATAACGTCCTCCGACGGGGTCGCGCTGGCGGCCACCGTCGACGCGTACGACATCACCGCCGACCCGGCGATGTTCACCCCGGAGGCGACCGGCATCCCGGACGCCCCGGAGCAGGCGGCCGCGCTGCTGGCGCCGATCATCGGCGTCTCCAAGGAGAAGGTCGCCGCCGACCTGCACACCCCCAAGACCCGCTACAAGAGGCTCGCGGCCCAGCAGACCCCGGCCACCAAGAAGCAGATCAGCGACCTCAAGTCGAGTCTGGAGAAGCAGGCCGGCTCACGGGCCTGCCAGGCCCAGAAGAAGCTGCTCGGCAAGCCCGCCGAGGAGGGCGGGCGCACCCGGGTGGACAACGAGTGCGCCAACCCGCTGGCCGGGGTGTTCAACCGGGAGACCCAGAAGCGGATCTACCCGGCGGACGGCCTGGCGGCCAACCTGGTCGGCTTCGTCAACGCCGAGGGCGAGGGCGCCGGCGGTCTGGAGCTCCAGTACCAGAAGCTGCTGGCCGGCAAGGACGGCCACAGCAGCTACGCCCAGTCAGGCGGGCGGCTGGTGCCCACCGCCGGGGGCTCGATGGACCCGGCCGTGCCGGGCAGCGACGTGAGGCTGACCGTCAACCGGGACATCCAGTGGGCCGCCCAGCGGGCGATCGCCGACCAGGTGGCCAACTCCGGGGCGGAGAAGGGCTACGTGGTGGTCCAGGACGTGAAGACCGGTCAGGTCCTCGCGATGGCCACCGCGCCGGGCTTCAACCCGAACGACCTGAGCCTGTCCAAGCAGTCCCAGCTGGGCAACGCCGCCCTCGGGGACGCGTACGAGCCGGGCAGCACCGCCAAGCTGATGAGCATGGCCGCCGTCCTGGACTCCGGCAAGGCCACCTGGGACACCAAGGTCACCGTGCCCAACCGCCTGGTGAGGGCCGGCCAGCAGTTCAAGGACGACATCGACCACGACACCTGGTACCTGACCCTGGCCGGGGTGCTGGCGAAGTCCTCCAACATCGGCACCATCGAGGCCGTCGAGACCCTCGGCGGCGGTGACCAGCTGGCGGCCAACAAGGTCCTGGACGGCTACCTGCGCAAGTTCGGCGTCGCCCAGCCGACCGGCCTGGGCTTCCCGGGGGAGACCGCCGGCATGCTCAAGAAGCCGGAGGACCTGGTCGCCTCGGAGAAGTACAACATCGCCTTCGGCCAGGGTCCGATGCAGATGAACGCGCTCCAGGCCACCTCGGTCTACTCGACGATCGCCAACGGCGGGGTGCGGGTCGCGCCCAGCATCGTCCAGGGCGTCACCGACCCGAACGGGAAGTACACGCCGAGCGCGCCGGGGGAGCAGACCCAGGTGGTCAGCCCGGAGACGGCCAAGACCCTCACCTCGATGCTGGAGTCGGTCGTCGACGACGAGCAGGGCACCGGCGGCAAGGCCGCCATCCCCGGCTACCGGGTCGCCGGCAAGACCGGAACCGCGAACCGGGGCGCCGCCGACGGCAAGGGCTACGACGGCTACACCGCCTCCTTCATCGGCTTCGCCCCCGCCGACGCCCCTCGGTACACCGTCTCCTGCACCCTCCAGGGCCCGGTCAACGGCCACTTCGGCGGCCAGCTGTGCGGCCCGGTGTTCAAGCAGGTGATGGAGTTCACCCTGAAGACCATGCAGGTCCCGCCGAGCGGCAGCCAGGCGCCCAACCTGACCGTCGACTGGAAGCCGTGAGCGAGCATGAGCAACGAACGGGCCGGGCTGGACCACGGCGCGGCGGAGGGCCGGTTTGGCCCTGGACACCCTTCGGCGGATAGCCTTCCCGCCGTGCCGAAACCCGATCAAACCACCGTGAGTCCGCCCCGCCCGACCGGGACGACCGCCCTGCCGCTCGCGAAGCTGGCCGCCGAACTGGGTCTGCCGCCCGTCGAGGGCGGCGCCGTCACCGGCGTCACCCACGACTCCCGCGCGGTCCGCCCGGGCGACGTGTACGTGGCCTTCCCCGGTGCCAACCACCACGGCGCGGCGTTCGCCGCCAAGGCCGCGGAGTCCGGCGCGGTGGCGGTGCTCACCGATCCGGCCGGCGCCGAGATCGCGGCCGCCACCGGCCTGCCGCTGCTGGTCGTGGACCGGCCGCGGGCCGTCATGGGCGAGCTCGCCGCGATCGTCTACGGCCGCCCCTCGGAGGGGCTGCTGATGATCGGGCTGACCGGCACCAACGGCAAGACCACCACCTCCTACCTGGTCGAGGGCGGTCTGCGCGGCGCCGGGCGCAGCCCGGGCGTGATCGGCACCGTCGAGATGCGGGTCGGCCAGGAGCGGATCAAGAGCGAGCGCACCACCCCCGAGGCCACCGACCTGCACGCGATCCTCGGCGTGATGGCCGAGCGCGGCGCCGACGCGGTGACCATGGAGGTCTCCAGCCACGCCCTGGTCTTCGGCCGCACCGACGGGGTCGCGTACGACGTCGCGCTGTTCAACAACCTGACCCCCGAACACCTCGACTTCCACCCGGACATGGAGGACTACTTCCAGGCGAAGGCCCGGCTCTTCCAGCCCGGCAAGTCCCGCCGCGGCGTGGTCAACCTGGACGACGAGTACGGCCGCCGGCTCGCCGCCGAGGCCAAGATCCCGGTGGCCGGCTTCTCCGCCACCGGCGCCGCCGAGGCCGACTGGCGGGCCGTGGACGTCCGGCTCGGCCCGGTCGGCTCGACCTTTACGGTGCTCGGCCCGGACGGTGCCGAGGCCGAGGCCTCCGTCCCGCTGCCCGGCCCGTTCAACGTCGCCAACGCGCTCGCCGCGATCACCGTGCTGGTCGTCGCCGGGCTGCCGCTGGAGCGGGCGGTGGCCGGTGTCGCCGCCGTCCCCGGCGTGCCCGGCCGGCTGGAGCGGGTGGACGCCGGCCAGCCGTTCGTCGCCGTCGTCGACTACGCGCACAAGCCGGACGCCCTCCAGGCCGTCCTCGCCTCGCTGCGCGAGGTCACCGAGGGCCGGCTGCACGTCGTGGTCGGCTGCGGTGGCGACCGCGACCCGCACAAGCGCGGCCCGATGGGCGCCATCGCCGCCCGCCTCGCCGACACCGCCCTGCTGACCAGCGACAATCCGCGCAGCGAGGACCCGCTGGCGATCCTCGCCAGCATGCTGACCGGCGCCGCGGCGGTGCCCGAGGCCGAGCGCGGGGACGTCCTGGTCGTCCCCGACCGGGCCGAGGCGATCCGGCTGGCGGTCGCCCGCGCCGGAGCGGGGGACACCGTGCTGGTGGCCGGCAAGGGCCACGAGCTCGGGCAGTACGTACGAGACGAGATCCGCCCCTTCGACGACCGCGAGGTGCTGCGCGAATCCATCGCGCGGACCACGGCCGCACGGGGCGACCGAGGAGTAGAGCAGCAGTGATCGCACTGACCCTCGCCGAGGTGGCCGCCGCCGTCGGAGGCACCCTGGACGGCGCCGACCCGGACGCCCTGGTCACCGGCCCGGTCGAGGTCGACTCGCGCAAGGTGGGCCCCGGCGGCCTGTTCGCGGCCTTCGTCGGCGAGCACGTGGACGGCCACGACTACGCGGCCGGGGCGGTGGAGGACGGCGCCGTCGCGGTGCTGGCCTCCCGCCCGGTCGGCGTGCCCGCAGTCCTGGTCGACAGTGTGGTGGAGGCGCTCGGCAAGCTCGCCCGCGCCGTGGTCGCCCGCGCCGAGGGCACCGCCGTGGTCGCGCTGACCGGCTCGGCCGGCAAGACCAGCACCAAGGACCTGATCGCCCAGTTGCTCCAGCGCCTCGGCGACACCGTCTACCCGCCCGGCTCGCTCAACAACGAGATCGGCCACCCGATGACCGCGCTGCGGGTCGAGGCCGGCACCCGGCACCTGGTCATGGAGATGGGCGCCCGGCACAAGGGCGACATCGAGTACCTCACCTCGATCACCCCGCCCCGGATCGGCGTCGTCCTCAACGTCGGCACCGCCCACGTCGGCGAGTTCGGCTCCCAGGAGGCGATCGCCGAGGCCAAGGGCGAACTGGTCGAGTCGCTGCCCGCCGAGGGCGCCGCGATCCTCAACGCGGACGACCGGCTGGTGCGCGCGATGGCCTCCCGTACCAAGGCCAAGGTGGTTCTGTTCGGCGAATCACCGGACGCCCACGTCCGGGCGGTGGACGTTCGCCTGGACGCCACCGGGCGGCCATCGTTCACGCTCACCACCCCGGCCGGTTCCGCGCCCGTGCAGCTGCGCCTGTACGGTGAGCACCACGTCTCGAACGCCCTCGCCGCCGCCGCGGTGGCGGTGGAGCTCGGGATGTCCGTCGACGACACCGCCGCCGCCCTGGGCGAGGCGGGTGCGCTGTCCCGCTGGCGCATGGAGGTCGTCGACCGGGCCGATGGTGTCACCGTCGTCAACGACGCCTACAACGCGAACCCCGACTCGATGCGGGCCGCGCTGCGGGCGCTGGTCTCGATGGGGGGCCGCGGCCCGGAGCGCCGCCGCACCTGGGCGGTGCTCGGCGAGATGCGGGAGCTCGGCGAGGAGAGCCTGGCCGAGCACGACGCCATCGGGCGGCTCGCCGTCCGGCTGGACGTCACCAAGCTGGTGGCGGTCGGCGGACGCGAGGCGGCCTGCATGGAACTCGGTGCGAGGAACGAAGGTTCGTGGGGTGAGGAGTCGGTGCTGGTGTCCGACGCGGACGCGGCGGTCGAGCTGCTGCGCAGTCAGCTGCGGCCAGGGGACGTGGTCCTGGTGAAGGCATCCCGTTCGGTGGGGCTGGAGAAGGTGGCCGAGGCCCTCCTGTCGGACGGTGTGGCCGAATAATGAAGCAGATCCTTTTCTCCGGGCTGATCGGCCTGATCCTCTCGCTGGCCGGCACGCCCGCCCTGATCAAGCTGCTCGCCCGGCAGGGCTACGGCCAGTACATCCGCGACGACGGCCCCAAGGCGCACCACAGCAAGAAGGGCACGCCCACCATGGGCGGCATCGCCTTCATCCTGGCGACCCTGATCGCGTACTTCGCCACCAAGGCGATAACGGGCGAGAGCCCGACCGCCTCCGGGCTGCTGGTGCTCTTCCTGACCACGGGCCTCGGCCTGGTCGGCTTCCTGGACGACTACATCAAGGTGGTCAAGCGCCGCTCGCTCGGCCTGCGGGCCAAGGCGAAGCTGGCCGGCCAGTCCATCGTCGGCCTCGCCTTCGCCGTCCTGGCGCTCCAGTTCCACGACGACCGCGGGCTCAGCCCGGCCTCCGAGAAGCTGTCCTTCGTCCGCGACTTCGAGTGGTCGATCGGCCCGGTGCTGTTCGTCATCTTCGCGTACTTCATGATCGCGGCGACCTCCAACGGCGTGAACCTGACGGACGGTCTGGACGGCCTCGCCACCGGCGCCTCGGTGATGGCCTTCGGCGCCTACACCTTCATCGGCGTCTGGGAGTACGGGCAGAGCTGCGCCTACTTCTTCTCCGCGACCAGCGCCTGCTACGACGTCCGCGACCCGCTGGACCTCGCGGTGGTGGCCGCCGCGCTGATGGGCTCCTGCTTCGGCTTCCTGTGGTGGAACACCTCGCCCGCCAAGATCTTCATGGGTGACACCGGCTCGCTCGCCCTCGGCGGTGCCCTGGCCGGCCTCGCGATCTGCTCGCGCACCGAGCTGCTGCTCATCCTGCTGGGCGGCCTGTTCATGATCATCACCCTGTCGGTGATCATCCAGGTCGGCTCCTTCCGGATGACCGGCAAGCGCGTCTTCAAGATGGCGCCACTGCAGCACCACTTCGAACTCAAGGGCTGGAGCGAAGTCCTGGTCGTGGTCCGCTTCTGGATCATCCAGGGTCTGTGCGTCGCCATCGGCCTCGGCCTCTTCTACGCGGGATACCGGACCGGATGACGAACCCCCAGCTGATCAAGTCGCAGTTCCTGAACCTGCCCGTCGTCGTCGCCGGGCTCGGCGTCTCCGGCATCAGCGCCGCGCGCGTCCTGCACGGCCTCGGCGCCCGGGTCACCGTGGTCGACGGCGGCGGCGGCGAGGGCCTCCGGGCCCGCGCCGCCGGGCTGGAGGCGCTGGGCGTCACCGTGCGGCTCGGGGACGGCGCGAGCCTGCCCGAGGGCACCGAGCTGATCGTCACCTCGCCCGGCTGGGCCCCCGACAGCCCGCTGTTCGCCGCCGCCGAGACGGCCGGCGTCCCGGTCTGGGGCGACGTCGAACTCGCCTGGCGGCTGCGCAAGCCGCTGCCCGGTACCGGCGAGCCCGCCCCCTGGCTGGCCGTCACCGGCACCAACGGCAAGACCACCACCGTCCAGATGCTCGCCTCGATCCTCACCGCGGCCGGCAAGCGCACCGCCGCCGTCGGCAACGTCGGGGTCTCGGTGCTGGACGCGGTGCTCGCCGAGGAGCCGTACGACGTGCTCGCCGTCGAGCTCTCCAGCTACCAGTTGCACTGGGCGCCCTCGCTGCGCCCGCACTCGGGGGCCGTGCTCAACCTGGCGCCCGACCACCTCGACTGGCACGGCTCGATGGAGGCGTACGCCGCCGACAAGGGCCGGATCTACGAGGGCAACACCGTCGCCTGCGTGTACAACCTGGCCGACCCGGCCACCAAGGCGCTGGTCATGGAGGCCGACGTCGAGGAGGGCTGCCGGGCGATCGGCTTCGGCCTCGGCGCGCCGAGCCCGTCCGACTTCGGCGTGGTCGACGGCCTGCTGGTGGACCGGGCCTTCGTCGAGGACCGGGCCAAGAACGCCGCCGAGCTGGGCGCCGTCTCGGACGTCAACCCGCCGGCCCCGCACAACATCGCCAACGCGCTCGCCGCGGCGGCGCTGGCCCGGGCGTACGGGGTCGAGCCGCAGGCCGTCCGGGAGGGCCTGCGGGCCTTCCGCCCGGACGCCCACCGGATCGCCGAGGTCGGCGTGGTCCGCGAGGTCACGTACATCGACGACTCCAAGGCCACCAACACCCATGCGGCGGCCGCCTCGCTGGCCGCCTACCGGCCGATCGTCTGGATCGCCGGGGGCCTGGCCAAGGGCGCGACCTTCGACGACCTGGCCCAGGACGCGGCCGAGCGGCTGCGCGCGGTGGTGCTGATCGGCCAGGACCGGGCGCTGATCCGGGAGGCGTTGGAGCGACACGCTCCGGATGTGCCGGTGATCGAGGCGGCCGAGGGCCAGACTGGCGCGGTGGCGATGGCGGAAATCGTTCGAACGGCCGCATCGCTCGCCCGATCGGGTGACACGGTGCTGCTGGCACCGGCCTGCGCCTCGATGGACATGTTCACCAACTACGGCGAGCGCGGCGACCTCTTCGCCGAGGCCGTCCGGGAGCTGGCGGGCGAGTAGTCGGCCGGTGCCGGCGTCGGACGGAGAGAATGGGCGGGGAGCGGTGGCGGGGCAGGGCAGAGCGGATTCCGGCGTTGTGAAGCGGGACGCCGCGGAGCCGATGAGAGTGATCTCCGCCACCACGACCAAGTACAAGTCGGCCGGTCCACTGGGCCGGATCCAGGCCTTCCGGGCCCGGGTCCGGTACTGGCTGGACCGGCCGCTCACGCCGTACCTGCTGATCATCGGCAGCACCCTGCTGCTGGTCGTGCTCGGTCTGATGATGGTCTTCTCGGCCTCGCAGATCCTCGCCCTGAACCAGCACCACACGGCGCAGTACTACTTCCTCAAGCAGCTGATCGCGGCCATCCTCGGCCTGGTCCTGCTGATCGGCTTCGCCTCCGTCCCGCTGGCGGTGCTGCGGGTGATCGTCTACCCCGTGATGATCGCGGTGATCGCCCTGCTCACCCTGGTCGCCATCCCCGGCATCGGGGTGCGGATCAACGGCAACCAGAACTGGCTGGATTTCGGCTTCTTCCAGTTCCAGCCGTCGGAGTTCGCCAAGCTCGCGCTGGTGCTCTGGGGAGCCGACCTGCTCGCCCGCAAGCAGAAGGCCGGCACCCTCAACTCCTGGAAGCACCTGCTGGTGCCCCTGGTACCGGGCGCCCTGCTGCTGCTCGCGCTGATCATGTTCGGCGGCGACATGGGCACCTCGATGATCCTGGTGGCGATGGTGTTCGCGCTGCTCTGGATGGTGGGCGCGCCGCTGCGGCTGTTCGTGGCCACCGTCGGGGTGGCGGTCGTGGTCTGCACCGCCCTGGTGGTCACCGTCCCGCACCGGGCCGAGCGGCTGGGCTGCATAGGCGTCACCAAGCTCGATCCCGAGGGCGCCTGCTTCCAGGCCCTGCACGGCGTCTTCGCGTTCGCCAACGGCGGCGGCTTCGGCACCGGCCTGGGCGCCGGCGTGGAGAAGTGGGGCCAGCTGCCCGAGGCGCACACCGACTTCATCTTCGCCGCGACCGGCGAGGAACTCGGTCTGGTGGGGACGCTGTCGGTGCTCGGTCTCTTCGCGGCACTAGGCTACGCGGGTATCCGTGTGGCCATCGGTACGAAGGATCCCTTCGTCAGGTACGCCGCGGGAGCCGCCACCACCTGGATCATGGCGCAGGCCATGATCAACCTGGGGTCGGCGCTGGGACTGCTGCCCATCGCGGGCGTCCCGCTCCCGCTGTTCTCCTACGGCGGTTCCGCCATGCTGTCGGCCATGTCCGCGATCGGTGTGCTGCTGTGCCTGGCGCGCAGCACCTCGGGCGCGAAGGCGGCGCTGGCCGCCCGGAGCAAGAACTCCCGGATCAGGAGACAACTGGCCCGGGTGCTGCCACGACGACGAACCACAGCGCGCCCGGCCCCGGGGCCGGCACGCAGGGAGCGGTGAATTTCGGTGCATGTCGTACTCGCCGGCGGGGGGACCGCCGGTCACATCGAGCCGGCCATGGCCCTCGCGGATGCCCTCCGCAGGCACGACCCGTCCATCGGGATCACCGCCCTGGGCACCGAGCGCGGACTGGAGACCCGACTGGTGCCCGAGCGCGGTTACCAGCTGGAGCTGATCCCGGCCGTCCCGCTGCCCCGCAAGCCCACCCCGGAGCTGATCACCGTCCCCGGCCGGCTGCGCGGCACCGTCCGGGCCGCCCAGGAGATCATCGAGCGGGTCAACGCGGACGCCGTGGTCGGCTTCGGCGGCTACGTCGCGATGCCCGCCTACCTGGCCGCCAAGCGGGCCGGGGTGCCGATCGTGGTGCACGAGGCGAACGCGCGTCCGGGCCTGGCCAACAAGATCGGCGCCCGCTACAGCGACTTCGTGGCGGTCTCCACGCCGGACAGCAAGCTGCGCGACTCCCGGTACATCGGCATCCCGCTGCGCCGGACCATCGCCACCCTGGACCGGGGCGCCGCCCGTCCGGAGGCCCGCCAGTACTTCGGCCTCGACCAGCGGCTGCCCACCCTGCTGGTCTCCGGCGGCTCCCAGGGCGCGCGCCGGCTCAACGAGACGGTCACCGCGATCGCCCCTCGGCTCCAGCAGTACGGCGTGCAGATCCTGCACGCGGTCGGCCCGAAGAACGAGCTGCCGCAGGTCGCCGACGTCCCCGGGATGCCGCCGTACCGCCCGGTGCCGTACCTGGACCGGATGGACCTCGCCTACGCGGCCGCCGACATGATGCTCTGCCGGGCCGGTGCCATGACGGTGGCCGAGCTGGCGGCCGTCGGCCTGCCCGCCGCCTTCGTCCCGCTGCCGATCGGCAACGGCGAGCAGCGGCTGAACGCCCAGCCGATGGTCAAGGCCGGCGGCGGTCTGCTGGTGGACGACGCCGAGCTGACTCCGGACTGGGTGCTCCAGAACGTGCTGCCGGTGCTCACCGACCCGCAGCGGCTGTGGGACATGAGCCGGGCGGCCGCCGAGTTCGGCCGCCGGGACGCCGACGACCTGCTGGTCGGCATGGTCTACGAGGCGATCCAGGCCCACCGCGGCGGCCGCCGCCGTGGCTGACGGCCGGCTCGCCGATCCGCTGGAGGAGGAGCTGGAGGTGGAGGAGTCCGCTCCCCGCCTCCGGCTCTCCCGGCGGGGCATCGTGGTGCTGGGCGCGCTCGGCGCCTCGGTGCTCGGCGTGCTGGCCTGGCTGGTGTTCTTCTCCTCGGTGCTGGACGTGCGCACCGTCGCCGTCCAGGGGGCGAGCGACGAGAGACTGACGGCGGACCAGGTCCGCGAGGCGGTCGGCGGGCTGGGCGACGGGCCGCTGGCGCGGGTGGACCTGGACGTCGTCCGGCACCGGGTGGAGGCCATCCCCCGGGTGGCCAAGGCGGAGGTGTGGCGGGGCTGGCCGCACACCCTTCGGGTGAAGGTCGTCCAGCGTACGGCGGTGGCCGCCGTCAAGGGGGATGACGGCCAGTTCACCCAGGTCGACGCCGGAGGCGTGAGCTTCGCCACCGAGCCGGCCCCGCCGGAGGGCGTTCCGGTGGTGGAACTGCGGCTCAGTCAGCAGGCGACCGACGTCGACGGGGTGATCGACCGTTCACAGCTGGTCCGGGGCGCGGTGGCGGTGGCCGCCGGGCTGCCGTCGGAGGTCGCCAAGCGGGCGGGTTCCGTGCTGGTGCACTCGTACGACGACATCGAGTTGCAGCTCAGCGGGGGTGTGACGGTGCGCTGGGGGAGCCCGGAGCAGATCGACCGGAAGGCCCGGGTGCTGGTCGCGTTGATGAACCAGAAGGGTACGAACTTCGACGTCACGGCGCCCGAGGCGCCGGCGGTGTCGGGATGATCCGGTAGGTTCTCTGCCTGAGGGAGGGTTGACGCCTCGCAGTGTCGGCCCGACTCTTGGTGGTCACCCCCGGTTTCCTAAGCCGGCCGATGATCACATAGGCTCAAAAGAAAAAGGGAAGCTCGGCGTGTTCGTTGAAACGCGTGCCCGGAGCCACCTAGTGTCCTGTGTCACCAGCCTGTGTTTCCTGGTGACGTGACGGAGGCACAGCACTAACCCTAAAGGTCAAGTTTAGGGTTGGGGTCGGCGGTCGGCATTTCGGACATTCAGTCAGAAACCAGGCTCCCTACCCATCGACATCCGTCGGCACCGCCCCGCTCCGGGTCGGGCCGACCCGGAAATTCGAGGCGAGAGGCCTTCGACGTGGCAGCACCGCAGAACTACCTCGCAGTCATCAAGGTCGTCGGAATCGGCGGCGGTGGTGTCAACGCCATCAACCGGATGATCGAGGTCGGTCTCAAGGGCGTCGAGTTCATCGCGATCAACACCGATGCGCAGGCCCTCCTGATGAGCGACGCCGACGTCAAGCTCGATGTGGGCCGTGAACTCACCCGGGGCCTCGGCGCCGGCGCCAACCCCGAGGTCGGCCGCAAGGCCGCCGAGGACCACCGCGAGGAGATCGAGGAGGTCCTCAAGGGGGCCGACATGGTCTTCGTCACCGCCGGTGAGGGCGGTGGCACGGGCACGGGTGGCGCGCCCGTCGTCGCCAACATCGCGCGCTCCCTGGGCGCCCTGACCATCGGCGTGGTCACCCGCCCGTTCACCTTCGAGGGACGGCGCCGGGCCAACCAGGCGGAGGACGGCATCGCCTCCCTGCGCGAAGAGGTCGACACCCTCATCGTGATCCCCAACGACCGGCTGCTGTCCATCTCGGACCGCCAGGTCAGCGTCCTCGACGCGTTCCGCTCGGCCGACCAGGTCCTGCTCTCCGGTGTCCAGGGCATCACCGACCTGATCACCACCCCGGGCCTGATCAACCTCGACTTCGCCGACGTCAAGTCCGTCATGTCCGAGGCCGGTTCGGCCCTCATGGGCATCGGCTCGGCCCGCGGCGAGGACCGTGCCAAGGCCGCCGCGGTGATGGCGATCTCCTCGCCGCTGCTGGAGGCCTCGATCGACGGCGCCCGCGGCGTGCTGCTGTCCATCTCCGGCGGCTCCGACCTCGGCCTGTTCGAGATCAACGAGTCGGCCCAGCTGGTCAGCGAGGCGGCCCACCCCGAGGCGAACATCATCTTCGGTGCCGTCATCGACGACGCGCTCGGCGACGAGGTCCGGGTCACCGTCATCGCGGCCGGCTTCGACGGCGGGCAGCCGCCGGCGATCGTCCGCGACCCGGTGGTCAAGTCCACCGCCCCGGAGCGCCCGGCCACGCCGCCGGCCGCCCCGGAGCGCCCGGCCGGCCGGCCGTCGTACGGGAGCATCGGCTCGGTGACGTCCCGTTCGGAGAGCGAGTCCGCGGCCGCCGCGCCGAGCCGGACCGCCGAGGCCCCGGCCACCACGACCGCCGCGGCGGTGCCGCCGCAGGTGCAGCCGGCCCGGCAGCCGTTCGTGGAGAGCCCGGCCGAGGAGCTTGACGTCCCGGATTTCCTTAAGTGATCGATCACGCGATCCGCGCTGGTGCTCACTTCGCCTTCACCTCACGGTGGGGCGGGGTGAGCACTTCGCCGTACGGGGAGCTGAACCTCGGCGGCGCGGTGGGGGACGACCCCGGGGCCGTGCGGGAGAACCGGGCGCTCGCGGCCCGGAAGCTGGGGCTCGACCCGGCCGACGTGGTGTGGATGAACCAGGTGCACGGCGCCGAGGTCGCGGTGGTGACCGAGCGCCAGCCGCTCGGACAGGCCCCGACGGTGGACGCGGTGGTCTCCGACCGGCCGCTCGCGCTGGCGGTGCTGACCGCCGACTGCACCCCGGTGCTGCTGGCCGATCCGGTGGCGGGCGTGGTGGGCGCGGCCCACGCGGGCCGGCCCGGGCTGGCGGCCGGGGTGGTGCCCGCGGTCGTGCGGGCGATGGTCGGACTGGGGGCGGAACCCGGCCGGATCACCGCCGCCACCGGGCCCGCGGTGTGCGGACGCTGCTACGAGGTGCCGGCCGAACTGCGCGCCGAGGTCGCCGCGGTGGTACCGGAGGCCTTCGCCGAGACGTCCTGGGGGACTCCCGCCCTGGACGTGGCCGAGGGGGTCGCGGCCCAGCTGGCCGCGGCGGGGGTCAGCGAGTTGGTGCGATCATCTGTCTGCACCCTCGAATCCGCCGATCACTACTCCTATCGCCGCGAGCAGCGCACCGGTCGGCTCGCGAGCTACGTCTGGTTGGGCTCTGATCACTGATGACGAACGACATCTACGGACCGTTCCCGGGAAACGCCCAGTTCAGCGCGGCGCTGACGGAGGGCCAGCGGGCCCGGTACGAGGAACTCGGCACCAACCTCGACGTGGTCGAGCGCCGGATCGCGGACGCGTGCGCGGCCGCCGGGCGCGCCCGGGACGAGGTCACCCTGATCGTCGTCACCAAGACCTACCCCGCCGAGGACACCGCGCTGCTGGCCGGACTCGGTGTGACGGACGTCGCGGAGAACCGGGACCAGGACGCCGCTCCCAAGGCCGAGCAGTGCAGAAACCTTCCTCTTGACTGGCACTTCGTCGGACAGTTGCAGACCAACAAGGTCCGCTCGGTCGTCCGGTACGCGAACCACGTGCACTCGGTGGACCGGCCGCGGCTGGTCGAGTCGCTCTCCGCGGCGGTGCTCAAGTCGGAGCGCCCGGAGCTGGGTTGCCTGGTGCAGGTCGCCCTGGACAAGGCGTACGGGGAGGGCGCGCACCGGGCGGGGGTCGCACCCGAGGACGTCGCGCGACTGGCCGACGCGATCGCCGACACGCCCGGGCTGCGCCTGGACGGTGTGATGACCGTCGCTCCGCTGAGCGGTCCGCTGGCCGGAGATCCGGCCCGCGCGTTCGATCGGCTGACGGAAATCGCAACCGCCGTACGAGCGGCCCATCCGACTGCCACCATGGTCTCCGCAGGGATGAGCGGGGACCTTGAGCAGGCGATTGCTGCCGGAGCGACACATGTGCGCGTCGGAACGGCGGTACTCGGAGTGAGGTCACCCCTCAGGTAACGTCACCGGGTAGTAGATCAGACAGCAGGACAAAATAGGACAGAATCTAGCAGCTCTTCGGAGCGCTAGCGAACCGTGGATCGCAGCTCCGCGGCCCCCACTCCACGAATTCTGACCGGCCGTCGGCCTGACGCGCCGTCGTGGAGGGACCGCGGAATCCGCAGACGGGGCCGTACGGCCCGGGCCGGAGCCGGTCCACCACAAGCGGAGGAGACAGGAGCATGGCCGGCGCGATGCGCAAGATGGCGGTCTACCTCGGCCTCGTGGAGGACGAGACGTACGACGGCCAGGGGTACGACCCCGACGACGACTACGACGCGGACCCCGAACCGCTCCGGACGGGCCAGCGGACCGAGGACATCCCCCGGCCGACCCCGGCTCCGGCGGCCGCCGCGCCCGCCCCGGTCTCCTCGATCACCCCGCAGCCGGTGCCCGCCGCGGTGCCGATCCGGCAGGAGACCCCGAGGATGGCCCCCGTGTCGTCCATCACACCCGAACGCCGCCACAACCTGGAGAAGAGCGCACCGGTGATCATGCCCAAGGTCGTGAACGAACGAGAGCCCTACCGCATCACCACGCTGCACCCCCGGACCTACAACGAGGCCCGTACCATCGGGGAACAGTTCCGTGGCGGTACCCCCGTGATCATGAATCTGACCGAGATGGACGACACCGACGCGAAGCGCCTCGTAGACTTCGCCGCTGGACTCGTCTTCGGTCTGCACGGCAGTATCGAGCGCGTGACACAGAAGGTGTTCCTGCTGTCGCCTGCTAACGTCGATGTCACGGCGGAGGACAAGGCTCGGATCGCCGAGGGTGGGTTCTTCAACCAGAGCTGACCCGGCCACGACTTCATGTGTGGATCTGATCAACAGTGTGGTTGGCGACAGGTGACGAGCGGCAGGCCCGAGGGATCGGGACCGGGGAGAGGGAAACGCGATGGACATCGTGTGGGCGGTGCTCTACTACGCCCTGACCGTCTTCCTGGTGTTCCTGCTCGTGCGATTGGTCATGGACTGGGTCTTCCAGTTCGCGCGTTCGTGGCGGCCGGGCAAGGCCATGGTCCTGGTCCTGGAGGCCACGTACACTGTCACGGATCCGCCGCTCAAGCTTCTTCGGCGGCTGATTCCGCCGTTGCGTTTCGGGGGCGTGGCGCTCGACCTGTCCTTCTTCGTACTGATGATCATTGTGTATGTCCTGATCTCGCTTGTGCACCCCTAGTCGTAGGTGAGCGATGCGACAGGATGCCGGTGTGCCGACGATCACGTTGAGGTGAAGAGATGCCATTGACCCCCGAGGACGTTCGGAACAAGCAGTTCACGACCGTCCGCCTGCGTGAAGGCTATGACGAGGACGAGGTCGATGCCTTCCTCGACGAGGTCGAGGCGGAGCTGACCCGCCTCCTCCGGGAGAACGAGGACCTGCGCGCCAAGCTGGCCGCCGCGACTCGTGCCGCCGCGCAGAACCAGGCCAACCTGCGCAAGGAACCGCAGCAGGACGCCCCCCGACAGGGTGGCGCTCCGGTGCCCGCCGCCATATCCGGCCCGCCGGTGCCCGGCCAGCAGGGTCCGGGCGGCCCGCAGCAGATGGGCCCCGGAGGCCCGCAGCAGATGGGTCCGGGCGGCCCGCAGCAGCAGATGGGCCCCGGCCCCCAGCAGCAGCAGATGGGCAATCAGCCCCTCGGCCTGCCGGCCGGCTCCCCGCCGCAGCTTCCGGCTGCCGGCGGCCCGCAGCAGCAGATGAACCAGACCATGGGCGGTCAGCAGCAGCTGGTCCAGCCGATGGGCGGTCAGATGCTCCAGCCCATGGGCGGTCCCGGTGGCCCGCAGCAGATGGGCAACCCGATGGGCCAGGGCATGGGCCAGCAGCAGATGCAGCCGATGGGTGGCCCGATGGGCGGCCCGCAGCAGATGGGCGGCCCGATGGGCGCCCCGATGCAGCAGCAGGGTCCCGGTGGCGACAGCGCCGCCCGGGTGCTGGCGCTCGCTCAGCAGACCGCCGACCAGGCGATCTCCGAGGCCCGTTCCGAGGCCAACAAGATCGTCGGCGAGGCGCGCAGCCGCGCCGAGGGCCTGGAGCGCGACGCCCGTGCGAAGGCCGACGCGCTGGAGCGGGACGCGCAGGAGAAGCACCGCGTCGCGATGGGCTCGCTGGAGTCCGCGCGGGCCACGCTGGAGCGCAAGGTCGAGGACCTGCGGGCGTTCGAGCGTGAGTACCGCACGCGTCTGAAGTCGTACCTGGAGACCCAGCTGCGTCAGCTGGAGTCGCAGGCCGACGACTCGCTCGCTCCGCCGCGGATCCCCGCCACCGCGTCGCTGCCGCCGGCGGCCTCGTCGATGGCTCCGGCCGGTGCCAGTGCGATGAGCGGTGGCGCGCCGGGCTTCGGTGGCAACCAGCCGTCCTTCGGGGGCAGCTCGCCGTCCTTCGGCGGGAACGGCTCCTTCGGCGGCGGCTCCTCGGCGCCGAGCTTCGGCGGGCAGTCGAACGGTGGCAACAGCGGTGCGCCGCAGATGCAGCCGGCCGGGATGACCCAGCCGATGGCGGCCGTCCGTCCGCAGCCGCCGCAGCCGATGCAGCAGGCTCCGGCGCCGATGCGGGGCTTCCTGATCGACGAGGACGGCGACAACTGAGGTTGTGGCAGGACCTTTAGGGGGCGCCCCCTTTCCGACCTCCGGGTCGGGGAGGGGGCGCTCTTCTGTGTGCGCGGGCGAGAGGGGTTCGCGCCGCGTGCGGTTCCGCCCTCGGCCTTCGGTGCTCCTGTCCGGGCGTGGCGGGACGGGGGCGGGCGGAGTCGGGAAGGGGGCGCTCTTCGTGGGTGCGGGCGCGTGGGTGCGGGAGGGGGCGCGGGGAACGCGGAACCGCCGCCACCCCCGAGGGGCGGCGGCGGTTCTGAGGGGCGGTCAGGCCTTGCGGAGCTGGAAGGCCAGGCCGAGGGACTCGTCGGCGAAGGTCTCGGACTCCCAGTCGGCGGCGCCGGCGGCGAAGTCGGTCGCGAGGACCTCCTCGGCGACGAGCGGGCCGTGTTCGGCGATCGCCTCGGCGGTCTCCTCCGAGGCGGCGCGCCAGCGCAGGACGATGCGGTCGGCGACGTCCAGGCCGGAGTTCTTGCGGGCCTCCTGGATCTGGCGGATGGCGTCGCGGGCGATGCCGAGCCGCTTGAGCTCCGGGGTGATGGCCAGGTCGAGGGCGACGGTGGCACCGGACTCGTTGGCGACGGCCCAGCCCTCGCGCGGGGTCTCGGTGATGATCACCTCGTCCGGAGAGAGGGTGATCGTCTCGCCGTCCAGCTCGACCGAAGTCTCGCCGCCGGCGCGCAGCTCGGCGGCCAGGCGGGCGGCGTCGGTGGCGGCGACCGCCTTGGCCACGTCCTGCACGCCCTTGCCGAAGCGCTTGCCCAGCGCGCGGAAGTTGGCCTTGGCGCTGGTGTCGACCAGCGAGCCGCCGACCTCCGCCAGCGACTCCAGGGTGGAGACGTTGAGCTCCTCGGCGATCTGCGCGCGCAGGTCGGCGGGCAGCTCCTCCCAGCCCTGGGCGGCGACCAGCGCGCGGGACAGCGGCTGACGGGTCTTCACGCCCGACTCCGCGCGGGTCGCGCGGCCCAGCTCGACCAGGCGGCGGACCAGCGCCATGTGCCGGGAGAGCTCGGTGTCGATCAGAGACTCGTCGGCCTCCGGCCAGGTGGCCAGGTGCACCGAGGCCGGGGCGTCCGGGGCGACCGGGACGACCAGGTCCTGCCAGACCCGCTCGGTGATGAACGGGGTGAGCGGGGCCATCAGACGGGTGACCGTCTCCAGCGCCTCGTGCAGGGTGGCGAGCGCGGCGGCGTCGCCCTGCCAGAAGCGGCGGCGGCCGCGGCGGACGTACCAGTTGGACAGGTCGTCGACGAAGCCGGACAGCAGCTTGCCGGCGCGCTGGGTGTCGTACGCCTCGTAGGCCGCGTCGACCTCGCGGACCAGGGTGTTCAGCTCGGAGAGCACCCAGCGGTCCAGCTGCGGGCGGTCGGCCGGGGCCGGGTCGGCCGCCGAGGGGGCCCAGTTCGAGGTGCGGGCGTACAGGGCCTGGAAGGCGACGGTGTTCCAGTAGGTGAGGAGGGTCTTGCGGACCACCTCCTGGATGGTGCCGTGACCGACCCGGCGGGCCGACCAGGGCGAGCCGCCGGCCGCCATGAACCAGCGGACGGCGTCGGCGCCGTGCTGGTCCATCAGCGGGATCGGCT
Source organism: Kitasatospora sp. NPDC056783 (assembly GCF_042789895.1). NCBI lineage: Bacteria > Bacillati > Actinomycetota > Actinomycetes > Kitasatosporales > Streptomycetaceae > Kitasatospora > Kitasatospora sp. NPDC056783. Next base: position 5,264 of record NZ_JBHUAF010000058.1, on the reverse strand, counting down.
GGAGGATGTTGCCCAGGTGCTTGGACATCTTGCGGCCGTCCTCGGCCAGGATGTGGCCCAGGCAGACGACGTTCTCGTAGCTGCTCTTGTCGAACACCAGGGTGCCGACCGCCATCAGCGTGTAGAACCAGCCACGGGTCTGGTCGATCGCCTCGGAGATGAACTGCGCCGGGTAGCGCTTCTCGAACAGCTCCTTGTTCTGGTACGGGTAGCCGTACTGGGCGAAGGGCATCGATCCCGAGTCGTACCAGGCGTCGATGACCTCGGGCACGCGGGTGGCGGTGCCGCCGCAGTCGCGGCAGGCGAAGGTCACCGCGTCGATGTACGGGCGGTGCGGGTCGAGGTCGCTCTGGTCGGTGCCGGTGAGCTCGGACAGCTCGGCCAGCGAGCCGACGCAGGTGAGGTGGCCCTCCTCGCAGCGCCAGATCGGCAGCGGGGTGCCCCAGTAGCGGTTGCGGCTGAGCGCCCAGTCGATGTTGTTGTTCAGCCAGTCGCCGAAGCGGCCGTGCTTGACCGTCTCCGGGAACCAGTTGGTGGCCTCGTTCTCGCGGATCATCGCGTCCTTGACGGCGGTGGTCCGGATGTACCAGGACGGCTGCGCGTAGTAGAGCAGCGCGGTGTGGCAGCGCCAGCAGTGCGGGTAGCTGTGCTCGTACGGCAGGTGGCGGAAGAGCAGGCCGCGCTCCTTGAGGTCCGCGACCAGGGCCTCGTCGGCCTTCTTGAAGAACTGGCCGCCGACCAGCGGGACCTCGGGGGCGAAGGTGCCGTCGCCGAGCACCGGGTTGACCACCGGCAGGCCGTACTTGCGGCAGGTCGCGAGGTCGTCCGCGCCGAAGGCGGGGGACTGGTGGACGATGCCGGTGCCGTCCTCGGTGGTGACGTAGTCGGCGTTGAGGACGTAGTGGGCGTTCTCGATCTCGACCAGGTCGAAGGGACGGCGGTAGGCCCAGCGCTCCATCTCGGCGCCGGTGAAGGACTCGCCGGTGGTCTCCCAGCCCTCGCCGAGCGCCTTGGCGACCAGCGGCTCGGCGACGACGAGCTTCTCGGTGCCGTCGGTGGCCACCACGTAGGTGACCTCCGGGTGGACGGCGGCGGCGGTGTTGGAGACCAGGGTCCACGGGGTGGTGGTCCAGACCAGCAGGGCGGCCTGGCCGGCCAGCGGGCCGCTGGTCAGCGGGAAGCGGACGAAGACCGAGGGGTCGACCACGGTCTCGTAGCCCTGGGCCAGCTCGTGGTCCGACAGGCCGGTGCCGCAGCGCGGGCACCAGGGGGCGACCCGGTGGTCCTGGACCAGCAGGCCCTTGTCGAAGATCTGCCGGAGCGACCACCACACGGACTGGACGTAGGACGGGTCCATCGTCCGGTAGGCCTCGTCGAGGTCGACCCAGTAGCCCATCCGGGTGGTCAGCTCGGTGAAGGCGTCGGTGTGGCGGGTGACCGACTCGCGGCACTTGGCGTTGAACTCGGCGATGCCGTACGCCTCGATGTCCTGCTTGCCGGAGAAGCCCAGCTCCTTCTCGACGGCGAGCTCGACCGGCAGGCCGTGGCAGTCCCAGCCGGCCTTGCGGGCGACGTGGTAGCCCTTCATGGTCCGGTAGCGAGGGAAGACGTCCTTGAAGACGCGGGCCTCGATGTGGTGGGCGCCGGGCATGCCGTTGGCGGTGGGCGGGCCCTCGTAGAACACCCACTCGGGGCGGCCCTCGGACTGCTCCAGGCTGCGCTGGAAGATCTTGTTGTCCTGCCAGAAGGACAGGATCCGGTGCTCCAGGGCAGGAAGATCCACCTGCGCGGGAACGGGGTTGTAGGAGTTCATCGCGGGCGTCTACCTCCGGCGGATGCTGGGACTGGATCCTCCGGAGGGACGAGACGGCCCGGCCGCCCCGCGGTACCACCCTCCTTGGCCGCGGTACTGCGTTCGCGGCCCTCTTGTTTGGGTTTGCTGCCGGGTCTAGTGGGCCGCCGCGCTCGGGGTGCGGTGGCCGTTCTTCCGGCGGCTCCGGGGTGATCTTCCCGCCGTGCACGCCCCCGGGCTCACACCGTCCCCGGGTCGCTGGTGGCTGCGTACGTCGGTACTCGTCCCATCTGCGCCTTGCAGGGCCAGTGTATCGGCCGGGCGAGTCGGTTTGTCCAAAGCGTTTCGGGCGGGCGGTCCGGGGGCCTTCGGAGACGGTGGTTAGGAGGGGGTGATCTGGGCACAAATCCCTGAGCGCGCGGGGCGTGACGGTTGGGGCGGCTGCCTGGGTGGGAACGTTATGGGGCGTCGGTATGTCATGTTGTGACCGGTTTTGATCGGGATTATCGTTCCGGCACTGGAGGCCGCCGGGAACCGGCGGCTCGATTCGTTCGTAGATGGGGTCGAAAGCCATGGCTGAGAAGGGAACCGGCGCGGGCACCGCCACCAAGCGGGCACGCAAGGCCGTGGCGGTCGATCCAGGGGAGGGGACCGTGACCACTACCGCACCGAAGACCAGCACCGACACCGTCACCGTGCCGCGAGGCGCCGAGTCCGTGGACCCGGCCACGCTGCCGGTCCGGCCCGGCGAGGAGGCGTGGACCACCGAAGAGGTCCACGAACTGCACGACGAGCTGATCAGTGAGCTGGAGCGGCTCCGCAACGAGATCGACGCCGCCGAGGCGGCCATCTCCGGGCTGATGCGCGACTCCAACGACGGAGCCGGCGACGACCAGGTGGACGCCGGTACGAAGAACATCTCGCGGGAGAGCGAGCTGGCGCTGGCCAACAACGCGCGGGACAGCTTGACCCAGACCGAGCGCGCGCTGGAGCGGCTGGAGGGCGTCGGCTTCGGCACCTGCGAGTCCTGCGGACAGGCCATCGGCAAGGCCCGGATGCAGGCCTTCCCGCGGGCCACGCTCTGTGTGCAGTGCAAGGCCAAGCAAGAGCGCCGCTGAACCGGGTGACCGGAGCGACGTGGGGGGTCGGGCTTGCCGTACGCTCGACCCCGTATCGTCGCCTGAGTAACGCCGCCTGACGTGTCCCCGGACGCGGGCAGGCCGTCACCGGCCCACCACCCTCCCCCCTCCCGCGCAGTGGGGGAGCTCCATCGGCAGCGGAGCGGATCATCAGTACGCAAGGTTCCCCCCAGACCCGGGACGACGCCGTCCCGTCCCCCGCCGATGCCGTGGAGGTGCCCGTGGCCGAGTCGGCCGGGTCGGCCGAGCCGACCGAGACGGTGTCCGAGGACGGCGCGGCGGACGAGCGGCCCAAGGGTCAGCGGCGGGTCGGCGTGCTGCTGGTCGTCGCGGTGCTCGCGTTCCTGATCGACCTCGGCAGCAAGCTGCTGGTGGTCGCCCGGCTGGAGAACCACGCGGCGATCAAGGTGATCGGGGACGTGGTCACCTTCCAGGTGATCCGGAACTCGGGTGCGGCCTTCGGGATGGGGCAGGCGCTGACCGTGGTCTTCACGATGATCGCCTCGGCCGTCATCGTGGTGATCTGGCGGATCGCCCGGCGGCTGTACAGCCTGCCCTGGGCGCTCGCGCTCGGACTGCTGCTCGGCGGGGCGCTCGGCAACCTCACCGACCGGCTGTTCCGCTCGCCGGGCGTCTTCCGCGGGCACGTGGTGGACTTCATCTCCGTCCAGCACTTCGCGGTCTTCAACCTCGCGGACTCGGCGATCGTCTGCGGCGGGATTCTCGTGGTGCTGCTCTCCTTCCGGGGCAGCAACCCGGACGGGACCGTCCACCAGCAGGTCGAGAAGGCCGGGAAGCCGGAGTAGGGCGGAAAGCGCGGCGAGGAGCGGCCCCGTTCCCGGCCAGGGGTGACCGGCGGCGGGGGCGTGCCGCGTTTCCGGCATACTCGTACGGGTGAGTACCGCAGCGCAGATCCGCAGCCTCCCCGTTCCCGACGGCCTGGAGGGCGAGCGTCTCGACGCCGCCCTGGCCCGGATGTTCGGCTTCTCCCGGACCAAGGCCGCCGAGCTGGCCGCCGACGGCAAGGTGACGCTCGACGGCGCCGTGGCCGGCAAGTCGGACCGGGTGACCGCCGGTTCCTGGCTGGAGGTCGAGATCCCGGCCCCCGCCGCCCCGGTGCGGATCGTCGCCGAGCCGGTCGAGGGCATGCGGATCGTCCACGAGGACGAGGACATCGTGCTGGTCGACAAGCCGATCGGCGTCGCCGCGCATCCCAGCCCGGGCTGGACCGGCCCCACCGTGATCGGCGGGCTGGCCGCGGCCGGATACCGGATCTCCACCTCGGGCGCCGCCGAGCGCCAGGGCGTCGTGCACCGGCTGGACGTCGGCACCTCGGGGCTGATGGTGGTCGCCAAGTCCGAGCGCGCGTACACCGACCTCAAGCGGCAGTTCCACGACCGGATCACCGAGAAGCGCTACCACACGCTGGTGCAGGGCCACCCGGACCCGCTGAGCGGGACGGTGGACGCGCCGATCGGACGGCACCCCAGCTCGGACTGGAAGTGGGCCGTCACCCGGGACGGCAAGCCGTCCGTGACCCACTACGACCTGATCGAGGCGTACCGGGCCGCGTCGCTGATGGCGATCAAGCTGGAGACCGGGCGCACCCACCAGATCCGCGTCCACATGTCCGCGCTGCGGCACCCCTGCGTCGGCGACCTCACGTACGGCGCCGACCCGACGCTGGCCAAGCGGCTGGGGCTGACCCGGCAGTGGCTGCACGCGGTCTCGCTCGGCTTCGAGCACCCGGCGGACGGGCAGTGGGTCGAGTTCTCCAGCGAGTACCCGGAGGACCTGCGGAAGGCGCTGGACATCGTCGCGGCGGAGAGCTGAGGTGCCGGCTGCCGTGATCCGGGTCGCCGAGGACGAGGCGGACCTGGAACTGGTGCGGGCGGTCCGGTACGAGGTGTTCGTCGTCGAGCAGAACGTGCCGCGGGAGCTGGAGTACGACGAGTACGACGCGACCTCGGTGCACCTGCTGGCCGCCGGAGCCGACGGGGCCGGGCTGGGGACCGGGCGGCTGATCTTCGGTGAGCAGGCGCGGAAGCTGACCGGCGGCATCGAGGGACGGGTGCTGCTCGGGCGGCTCGCGGTCGTCGCGGCCGCCCGGGGGACCGGGCTCGGGGCGGACCTCGTCCGGGCGATCGAGGCGGCGGCGGCCGAGCGCGGGGGCGTGGAGGTCGAACTGCACGCCCAGGTGCAGGCGCTCGGGTTCTACGAGCGGCTCGGGTACGTGGCCGAGGGGCCGGTGTACGAGGACGCGGGGATACCGCATCGGACGATGACGCGGGCGCTGTAGGCGTCTTCGGGGTGGCGGCCCGCCGGGTGGGCGG
>NZ_JBHUAF010000057.1:0-31538 GCF_042789895.1 Kitasatospora sp. NPDC056783 | reverse complement strand
GGGCTCGGCCGAGCGGCAGTCGTTGGGGGTTGGCAGGCGATGGTGGTGCAGCAGTACAGGGACGGAGGCGGGGCCCGTGCTGCCCGCGCCCTCGCCGTGGCCGTGGCCGGCGGTGTCCCCGTGCCCGGGCCACCAGGCGCGGCGGCCGAGCAGCGCGGTGAGCGCCGGGGTGAAGAACATCGCCATCACGAAGGCCGCCAGCACGATGCCGAAGGCCAGCGAGAAGCCGAGTTCCATGAAGAGCACGTTGCCCGCGAGCATGAAGGTCGCGAAGGACGCCGCCAGGATGAAGCCCGCCGCCGCGACGGTCGGGCCGCCGTGCTTGACGGCCTCGCGGGCGGCTTCACGCGGGTTGCGGCCCTCCCGTGCCTCCTCGCGGAGGCGGGCGATGATCAGGATGTTGTAGTCCGTACCGATCGCCACCACGAAGAGGTAGATGAAGATCGGCAGCATGAACATCAGGCCGGGCTCGCCCTTGACGTTCTGGAACAGCAGGGTGGTGGCGCCGAGGGTGGCACCGAAGCCGAGGCCGACCGAGGCCATCAGGTACCAGGGGGCCACCACGCTGCGCAGCTGGAGGCCCAGGATGATCATGATGAGCACGGCCGCGATCGGGAAGACCAGCGTGTAGTCGTGCACCATCGCGGTGTTGATGTCCTTGTACACCGAGGTGATGCCGCCGACCAGGGCCTTGCTGCCGGCCGGGGCCGCGGCGTGGGCCGTGTCCCGGACCTTCTCGATGGTGTCGATGGCCTGGTTGGAGGCCGGCGCGTCCTTGAGCAGGACGGTGAAGTCACCGGTGGTGCCCTCGGCGTTGACCGTCTTGGCCGCGGCGGACGGCGCGACGACCGTGGCCACCCCGGGAACGCCCTGGAGCTTGCCGGCGAAGTCCTTGATCGCCGAGTCGCTGAGCCTGGCGCCGTCGGTGCTGGTCAGGTAGACGTGGCTCGGGTCGGCGGCCCCGGCCGAGAACGCGGTCATCAGCTTGTCCTGGACGACCATCGACTCCTTGCCCTTGGGCATCGAGCTGCCGGCCAGGTCGTAGGTGCCGTTGTAGTTGATGCCGGCCAGGGCCAGCACCACCAGGACGCCGCCGGAGACCAGGGCGACCAGGCCCGGCTTCTTGCCGGTCATCCGACCGAGCGCGGCGAAGCGGGCGTTCGAGGGCTCCTGCATCCACTTCTTGCCCGGCCAGAACACGCCCCTGGACGGGATGACGGCGAGCACGGCGGGGGCCAGGGTCAGCGAGACCAGGGCGGTCGCGATGACCGCGATGGCCAGCGCCGGGCCGAGCGCGGTGAACATGCCCAGGCTGGAGAGGACCAGGACGGCGAAGGCGACGGCGACGGCACCGGCGGCGGAGGCGATCGCCTCACCGACCCGGCCGACGGCGTTGGCCACGGCCGTCTTGCGGTCCTCGCCCAGGCGCAGCCGCTCTCGGTAGCGGAAGGCCAGGAAGAGGAAGTAGTCGGTACCGACGCCGAGGACCACGATGATCAGGATCGCCGAGGTCATCGGGGACGACTTCAGGTCGAAGATCTTGATCGCGTCGGCGATCAGGCCGTTGGCCACCGGCATCGCGATGACCAGCGAGAGGATGACCGGCAGGATGCCGGCCAGGATGCTGCGGAAGATGATGCCGACGATCAGGATGACCAGCAGCAGGCTGCCGACCATGACGATGGCGTCGGTGGCGCCGGAGGACTCCTGCTGGTCCAGGCCGCTGGCGGCCTGACCGCCGACCTGGAACTTCAGCCCGGTGCCGTCGGCGAGCTTGGTGCCCTCGCTGCGGAGCTTCTTCGCGGCGTCGCCGTACTCCGGGCCCTGCATCTTGCTCTTGTCCATGGCGACCATGGACAGCGCGTACTTGCCGTCCTTCGATTTCGACTGCTGGGGGTCGACCGGCAGGATCGTTTCGACGACGGGGATGTGCGCGTCGGTCAGGCCCTTGACGATCTTGTCCATCGAGGCCTGGTCGCCACCGTCGAGCGGCCGGCCGTCGTTGCGCTCGAAGAGCAGCAGCGCGGAGGGCGTGAAGCTCGACGGGAAGGCGTGCTCCTGGAGCTGCGCCGCCTGGATGGACTCGTAGTGCTTGGGCAGGAACGCGGACTCGTCCGTCTGCGAGGTGACCTTCGGTGCCGACGCGACGATGGCGACCATCGCGACGACCCATGCGGCGATCACCCACCACGCACGGCGAACGACGAATTGTCCTAGTCGGTGGAACATGCTCGTGATGCCTCCTGGGCATGGTTCACCGCAGCCCTTGGGGGACGGGACGCCGGGCGACGGCTGGACCGGCCGGGAACACCTGAGAGGCTCCCTTGCCGGTCGGCAGGTAAGTGGGTCTGGGGCGTCATCCTACGAGCACTTGCTTGCCGCCCGGCAAGGAGCCCCCGTCTGCTTCAACCCCCGCAGGCCGCCCCGAAGCGGCCCCGCCCCAGTCTCTCCCGGGCGCAACCCCGTTGACCTCGTGCTCCGGGTGGAGACAGGTCCCCCTCAGGGTGGAGTCTCACCCCCTACCCCCCAGGAGGAGATCTCGGGGTACCGGGGTAGGGGAAATCCCAGGGTGGGGAAAACCCCACCCCAACCCCCTGGAGAGCACCAGCGGGTGGCGACCCGCCAGCCGGATTACCCGTCAGACCCCCGCTGCCTACTGTCGGTCGTGACGCCGGAACGCAGCCGGCGCACAGCGGCCGGCGGCCCTCCCGACCCAGGGCCCCACCGCTCCCGTTCCGGCGACGACCGCCGCTCTCCCTGGGGGGAACCACCGATGAGACCCGTGAGGACCGGACTCGGCCCGGCCGCCGCGATGGGCGCCTGGAGCGCCAGGCACCGCAAGACCGCGGTGTTCGGCTGGCTGCTCTTCGTCGTCCTGGTCGCCGCGCTCGGCAGCGCCCACGGCAGCACCAGGATCACCGAGGCCGAGTCGATCCCCGGGCAGGTCTCCCGGGCCGCGCGGATCCTCGACGAGGCCGGACTGAAGAGCCCGGCCGCCGAGACCGTCCTGGTCCAGAGCACCACCCTCGGCGCCGACGACCCGCGGTTCCGCGCCGCCGTCGGCCAGGTCGTCGCCGCCGTGAACGGCACCGGCAAGGCCTCCGAGGTCCGCTCGCCGTACGACACCAAGGCCGTCTCCGCGGACGGCCACTCCGCACTGGTGGTGCTGACCCTCAAGGGCGACGCCGAGAAGGCGGTGGACGAGGTCCAGCCGGTGCTGGACGCGGTGGCCGACGTGCAGAGGCGCAACCCCGGCCTGACCGTGGTCGAACTCGGCGACGCCAGCTCCGGCAAGTGGATGCAGGACCAGATGACGACCGACTTCACCCGCGCCGAGTGGACGGCCGTCCCGCTCGCCCTCGGCATCCTGCTGGTCGCCTTCGGCGCGCTGGTCGCCGCCGTGCTGCCGGTGCTGCTCGCGCTGACCGCCTTCGTCGCCGCCGCCGGCCTGGTCGCGCTCGGCAGCGGGTTCCTGCACACCAGCAGCGACGCCAGTTCGGTGATGCTGCTGGTCGGCCTCGCCGTCGGCGTCGACTACTGCCTCTTCTACCTGCGCCGCGAGCGCGAGGAGCGGGCCGCCGGACGCGACGCGGCCACCGCGCTCGCCGTGGCCGCCGCCACCAGCGGCCGCGCGGTGCTGGTCTCCGGCGTCACCGTGGTCGTCGCCATGGCCGGGATGTTCCTCACCGGGATCGCCACCTTCCGGGCGATGGCCTTCGCCACCATCGTGGTCGTGATCACCGCCGTGCTCGGCTCGCTCACCGTGCTGCCCGCGCTGCTGTCGATGCTCGGCGACCGGGTCGAGAAGGGCCGGGTGCCGTTCCTCGCCGGGCGGCGCCGCCCGGAGGCGACCGGCGCCGCGACCGGCGGACGGTTCTGGAACGCGGTGCTCACCCCGGTGCTGCGCCGCCCGCTGGCCGCCACCGTGCTCGCCGGCGCCGCCCTGCTGGCCCTGGCCGCGCCGCTGCTCACCATGCACACCGCCAAGCTCACCTTCCAGCAGCAGCTGCCCGCCGGCAACGCCCTGGTCGCCGCCTCGCAGAAGATCGAGGCCGCCTTCCCCGGCAGCCCCGCCCCCGCCACCGTGGTGATCAAGGCCGCCGACATCGACTCCCCCGCGATGACCGCCGCGATCGCCGACCTCAGGGCCAGGGCCCTGGCCGGCGGCAGGATGCACGGCCCGGTGGAGGTCTCCGTGCACCCGGAGAAGAACGTCGCCACCGTCGCCATCCCGCTCAACGGCACCGGCAACGACGCCACCAGCGACGAGGCCCTGCGGAGCCTGCGCGAGGAACTGCTGCCCGCCACCGTGCTCGCGGTGCCCGGCACCGAGGCCCCGGTCACCGGCGCCACCGCCGCCTCGTACGACTTCAACCGGAAGATGACCGGCTCGATGCCGCTGGTCTTCGGCTTCGTGGTCGCCTTCGCCTTCCTGCTGATGCTCGCCTCCTTCCGCTCCCCGGTCGTCGCCGCCACCGCCGTGGTGCTCAACCTGCTGTCGGTGGGCGCCGCGTACGGGGTGCTGACGCTGGTCTTCCAGCACGGCGTGGGCGCCTCGCTGCTGGGCACCGCCGGGGTCGGCGCGGTGGAGTCCTGGGTGCCGCTGTTCCTCTTCGTGATCCTCTTCGGGCTCTCGATGGACTACCACGTCTTCGTGGTCTCCCGGATCAAGGAGGGCCACGACCGCGGTCTGCCGACCCGGGCCGCGATCGCCCACGGCATCCGCTCCACGGCCGGGGTGGTCACCAGCGCCGCGGTGATCATGGTGGCGGTGTTCTCGGTCTTCGGCTCGCTGTCCATGCAGGTGATGAAGCAGATGGGCGTGGGCCTGGCGGTCGCGGTGCTGATCGACGCCACGGTGATCCGCGCGGTGCTGCTGCCCTCGGTGATGACCCTGCTGGGCGACCGCAACTGGTACCTGCCGCGCTGGCTGCGGTGGCTGCCGAACCTCTCGCACGGCGAGTCCGCCCCGGCCACCGCCCCGCTCGCCACCGCGCCGCTCACCCCGATGGCCGCCCCCGTCGGAGCTCCGAGCCGCCGGTGACCCTGGTCACGCCCCGGTACCGCCGGGCCCCGCGACGCGCGGGGCCCGGCGTCCGTGCGTCATGATGATCACCGTCCGGAATCCCCCGGACGCACCGGCGGAACGGAGCCCAGTCATGATCCCCTTCGACGAGGGCCGCGCCCGGCTGCTGCTCGCCCGGGCCTGCGAGTCCGCCGGACTGCCCGCCCCGGACGATGCCACGCTGCTCGCGCTCGGCGAGAACGCCGTCTTCGACCTCGGCGACCCGGCCGTGGTCGCCAAGGTCGGCCGCGGCCCCGAGCTGTACGACCGGGCGCACCGCGAGCTGGCCCTCGCCCACTGGCTGGCCGGACAGGACGTGCCGGTGGTGCGCCCGTACGACGCGGTGGCTCCCGAACCTCAGCTGGCCGACGGTCACCCGGTCACCTTCTGGCACCGGCTCGCGCCCGCCGTCCGCCCCGCCCGCCCGGTCGACCTCGCCCCGCTGCTGCGCGCCCTGCACCGGCTGCCGCTGCCGCCCTTCACGCTCGGCCGGCGCGATCTGCTGGCCCCGGTCGAACGCTGGCTGGCCTCCGCCGAGGGCCACGTCGACCCGGCGGACGTCGTCTTCCTGCGCCACCGCCGCGACGCCTTCGCGGCCGCCCTGCCCGACCTGGTGCCGCGGCTGCACCCCGGGGTGATCCACGGCGACGCGCTGCCGCGCAACGTCCACGTCGGCCCGGACGGGCCGGTGCTGCTCGACCTGGAGTTCATGGCGAACGACCTGCGCGAGCACGACCTGGTGGTCCTCGCGCTCAGCCAGGACCGGTACGGCGTGCCCGCCGAGGAGTACCACGCGTTCACCGGGGCGTACGGCTGGGACGTGCGCGAATGGCCCGGCTTCACGGTGCTGCGCGGCGCCCGGGAGACCGCCAGCGCCTCCTGGGTGGCGCAGCAGGCGGCCAGCAACCCGGCCGCGCTGAAGGAGTTCCGGCGCCGGGTCGACTCGCTGCGGGACGGGGCCACCGAGGTGCGCTGGTACCCGTTCTGACGGGGGCGGCGATACCCCGGTCGGCGCCGGGCCGCCAACCGGGGCGTGTGTGAGAAGAGTCTTGGGGCGGTTCGGTCCGGTCCGCAACCGTGGCACGTACGATCGGCGTCCTATCGGACAGTCATCCTGACCCGAGAGACCGGCACCGCACTCGCACCTCAGGAGCCGCCGCCATGCACCGGACCGCCCGCCACCCCTCCGCGCCGACCCGACCGTCCCGCTCCAGGCGCCGGCTGCTCGCGGGCTGTGTCGCGGTGGCCGCCGCCCTGGGGCTGGCGGCGTGCGGGACCGCGAGCGGCGCGCTCCAGTCGTCGAGCGCCCCCGCGACCTCCGGGGCACCGGTCGCGACCGCCCGGCCCAGCGGGACGGCGGCGGGCACCATCGCGCCGGCACCCGGCTCGGACGCCGTGCCTCCGGGCACCGCCGCGGCCTCCCCCTCCGCTCCGACGGCGCCGGCGAAGCCGCACCCGTCGACGGCGACGGGCTCGCCCGTCTCCGCCAAGCCCAGCTCGCCGGCCACCCCGGCCGCGCCGACCACCGCGCCGACCACCGCCCCGAGCAGCGCCCCGGCCTCGCCCGCCGCGCCGCCGCCGCACACCGGGGCGGGCACCGTGATCGGCTCCACCGCCTCCGGCGGCCGCACCGTCGCGCTCACCTTCGACGACGGTCCCGGCCCGGCCACCGGCCAGATCCTCGACCTGCTGGCCCAGTACCACGCCAAGGCCGTGTTCTGCGAGATCGGCCAGAACGCCGCCGCCAACCCGGCCGTGGTCAAGCGGATCCTGGCCGCCGGGCACCGGCTCTGCGACCACACCGTCCACCACCCGCAGCCGTTCGCGAAGCTCCCGCACGACAAGGCGGTGTACGAGATCACCGCCGCCCGGGACATGATCGTCCAGGCGGGCGGCCCCGGCACCGAGGTCGGCTGGTTCCGCGCCCCGGGCGGCGGGTTCACCGCGGACAACGAGCACATCACCGCGGGCCTGGGGATGTCCTCGCTGGGCTGGTCCGTCGACCCGCGCGACTGGTCGCGTCCGGGCGTGCCGGCGATCGTGTCGGCCGTGCAGCGGCAGCTCAAGCCCGGCGGCGTGATCCTGATGCACGACGGCGGCGGCGACCGTGCCCAGACCGTGGCCGCGCTCAAGCAGTTGCTGCCCTGGCTGGTCGAGCAGGGGTACACCTTCGACTTCCCGGCCGCGTAGCGCCGGCGGGCCCGGGCCGGTCGGCCCGGTGCCGGCTCCGGTCGGCCCGGTGCCGGCTCCGGTCGGCCCGGTGCCGGTGATGGTGCCGACGCGTCAGCCGACGGTCAGCCGGTAGACCTGCCGGGAGCCGCCCTCCGGGCCCGGGCCGGCGGCCTCGGCCGGGGTGAAGCCCAGCCGCTCGTAGAAGACCCGGGCGCCGCTCGTCACCGCGCCGGGGTGGTCCGGGCCGAAGGTCACCACCTCGACGGTGGCCGGGCCCCGGACGTGCCGGCGCAGCACGTCCTCGACCAGCTCCCGGCCGACGCCGGTGCCCCGGGCGCGACCGGCGACCACCAGCCAGTGCAGGTGGTACGGCCCCTCGCCGCCGGCGCCGAACAGCAGGCCGCCGAGCAGCCCCTCGCCGTCCTCGGCCACGGTCGCCAGACCCCGGTCGGCACTGTCGCGCACCGCGCGGTGGAAGCCCGGTTCGGCGACCATCGGGCCGAACCAGTGCTCGACCTCGGCGGCGAGGGCGAGGAAGCCGGGCAGGTCGTCGGGGCGCGCGAGGCGAACGGTCATCCGGACAGTGTGCCGGACGGCCGGCACCTCACCGGGCGGGCCAGCGCGGGTCGACCACGGCCCGCGGGTCCTTGCCGCGGCGCAGCCAGGCCTGGAGGCCCTCGGCCCACTGCCGGTACCAGTCGATCTGCCGCCGGTGCAGTTCGGCGGGCTCCACCGCCCCCACCTCGGCCGGGTAGCGCCCGGCCAGCGCCACGGCGACCCGGACGGCGGCCAGCGCGTCGCTGCCCGCCTCGTGGGCGTCCGTCAGCTCGACCCCGTACAGCTCGCAGACCCGTTGCAGGGTGCGCGAGCCCTTGCGGTACTTGTCCACGGCCCGGTCGATCACCAGGGCGTCCAGCACCGGCCCGACCGGCCGGCCCAGGCGCTCGTCGAGCGTCGCGAGCCCGTACCGGCGCAGCTCGGCGTCGAGCAGCGACAGGTCGAAGTCCTTATCCACGCACACCCGTGTCTCACGATCTCCGCTGTCGTTACTGGGGCAGGGGGTGCGATCAGATGGAGATCTTCTTCACCAACCCGGAAGCGTTGGAAGCGGCCGGGGTAAGCCATGCCCGGACGGCACTCGAACGGCACGGATTGCATGCTGGTGCGCCATTCATCCTCGACGACGACGGCAGCTACGACGTCCAGCTCAACCGCTTCCTCTGGTCCTTGCCGACCCTTGGGGTGAGGTCGCCGAACTCCTGGCGCGCATACGCTCTTGATCTGCTGACCTGGGCGCGCTTCCTTCACGAACATCGGGGCAAGACCGTCTGGCATGCCGACCGTGACGACGTGACCGCGTTCCACCGAGCCCGACGCGTCTCGCCGGACCCGACACAGGTCGTCTCCGCCTCGACATGGAACCGGGCCGTGGCGGCTCTGGACAAGTTCTACACCTGGGCGGTGGACGAGGAGCTGATCGGCCGGACCCCGTTCAAGTACTACGAGAGCTCACGACGTATCGGTTCCGGACAACAGGTGCTCGTCCGCAACAACCGCGCCATGGAGAAGGCAGCCAAGCGTGGAGACGTACGGTTCCTCTCCGTTCCTCGCTACGCGTCCCTTCGCGACATCGGATTGCGCGGCCAGCTTCCGGCCGGAGTCGTCGATCCGTCCTTTCGCGGCCGTAACGCCGAGCGGAACGTCGTGATGGCGGAGCTCCTGGTCACCACCGGATTGCGGATCGAGGAAGCCGCATCGCTCTGCTGGCCGGAACTCCTCACCCTGGCGAGCCCGAACGGCCTGAAGAGTGTGCCGTTCGACTTGGCACCACCAACTGCCAAACGGGACAAGGGTCGCAGGATCATGCTGCCGAACCGAGTCCTCCGTGCCTTGGTCGACTACATCGAGATCGAGCGCTCCCTGATCCTCGACCGCTGGCGCGCCCGAGGGTGCCCCCTTCCGGCCGGCGCCGTACTGGGGAGCCAGGCCGACAGACGAGGGGTACGGATGCCGATGAAGGACGGCAGACTTCGACGGGTTCCGTGGTCACGCGTGCCGCCGGGAGTCCGCACCCGGCTGTACCTCGTCGACGAGCACGGCGCTCCCCTCGGCCCTGCGTGCATGTGGTTGGGGCAGGAAGCCCGGACCGTCTCCCTGTCGGCCTGGGAGTCCGTCTTTGTGCGTGCCTCGGAGCGGTGCCGTGCATACGGGATCGACGTCGCCGTCACACCCCATGTGCTCAGGCACACCTTCGCTGTGCATCTCCTGTCCGCGCTGATTCACGAACAGATCGGCTCGGTGGACAGGCATGAGCTGACCGACGGTGTATACCGCCGGATCATCGGAGATCCGCTTGATCACCTGCGCCGTCTCCTAGGGCACGCCTCGATCACCACGACCTACGTCTATCTCGACTGCACCGACCAAGCGCAGACGTTGATCGATAACGCCGTGGATTCATGGACATCCGAGGTCGCGCAGACGGCGGCTCAGGTTGTGCAGGAGATCCACTCTCTACCGCCGGCAGAGGGGGTGATCACGTGGTAGGGCGCGGGCTGCGTCGAGCCCGGTTGAACACACCGATTCAGCCAGTAACTGATCTGGCCCCGGCCACGGTCGGACCGTTGAGGATCGAGGTCGCGTTTCCGGACAACCGGAGTGCCCACGTGGACTGGACGCAGGAGCCTCAGCAGCGGTTACTCCGAGCGCTGGGCACCGAGTTGGCGGCGTCCTGCGACGTGGGACGTGGGACTGGGTCACCGCACACCTTCCGCAACCGTGCCCGCTCCTGTAGAGAATGGGCACGCTGGCTCGACTCCACCGAAACCATAGAGCTCAGCCCGAGCGACCTCCTTCCACGCCACCTCGACGGGTTCGAGAGCCACCTACGGGAGAGGCATCCGGAGTTCTCCCGAACGCCGTACTCGCGCCTCGCTGACATCGTCTGGATCTTGCGGCGCCTGAGTGACAAGGAATCCGTCCTGTCGCCTGTCATGGTGCGGCGGCTCACCTACATCGCTGCCGGGCCTGTCGGCTCGTACGCGCCCCGCGATGCCTACCCACCGAACATCGTGGAGCAGTTACGCAAGGCCGCACGCGTTGATCTCGACCACGCGGTTCGACGACTGACGCTGGATGGACCGGCTCTTCTGACGCAAGGGCAAGATCCTCGGACGGCAGGGTGGGACTCCGACGCCAACGTGCTCTGGGAGATCCACCGGAGCGAGGGACGATTCACCAGACAGCAGCTCGCCCAACTCGTCGGCGGCACGCTGGCAGATAAGCATAGTCCGGGTCGACTCGCGCAGTTGCTATACCCCACCAGCCACGACCTGTTCGCCCTCCTCCTGCTGTTCTGCCTTGAGATCGGCATGGAGTTGGAGGCGGCCAGAGAACTCACCTCGGGCTGCCTGAAGAACCCCAACCGCGGCTACGTGCAGGTCGAATACCTCAAGCGCCGCCGGCACGCTCAGGAGTGGAACACGATCCGGGTACGGGACGGATCTCCCAATTCACCCGGCGGGCTGTTGCGGTTGGCTCTCCGGCTAACCGCCCCGGTCAGGGAGGTCACTGGGTCTCCAGCCCTGTGGCAGTTCCGAACGAAGAACGGAATCCTGTCTACTGGCCTCAGCCCTGGGACGGGATCGCACATGGCGCAGAGCTTCGTCTCGGTGCACGGTCTCACCAACGAAGGGCAACCCCTTGACCTGTGTCTGTCCCGGCTTCGCAAAACCTACAAGGCGGCTGTCTACAAGGTCACTGGTGGGAGGATGTCCGCGTTCGTCCAAGGGCATTCACCCGACGTCGCCGCGGCACACTACGCGGACATCCCCTCGTTGCGTGATCTCCACGAGCAGGCCGTGGTCGACGGGCTGCAGGACGCCCTCAGCGATGCTCAGGCGCCCACGATCCTGACGCCTCAAGAGGAAGCACACCTCGTTCAACACCCCATGGATTCTGATGAGTTGCTCGGCATCGCCGCAGAAGATCTACCGCCGCTCCTGTCCGGCGAATCCGACCTGTGGTTGTCGTCCTGCCGTAGCTTCTTCGACTCGCCGTTCAGCACCAAGGGAAAGCCCTGCCCGGTCTCTTTCTTCGCCTGTCTGGGGTGCGGTAATGCCGTGATCACGCGAAGGAAGCTGCCGGCGATCCTGGCCTTCCTGAACCATATCGAGGCTGAACGGGCCAGAACACCCGCGGCCGAGTGGGCGGCGCGCTTCGGCAAGGCCCATCGACAGATTCTGCAACTGGTCATCCCGAGTTTCAGCGAGGGCGACGTCCTGAGCGCTAAGGCAATCGCCGAGTCCTCCGAGCCCTTGCTCTTCCTGCCCCACAACCTGCTCGGAGGCCACTGATGCCTGCACCTTCACTTCCACGTGAGCACCGAGTCAGCCGCCCTGCCGATTCAACGCCTGTTCTGTCCGGACGCCCCCTCGCTGCCGACCCGTCTCTCGTGCCGCGGTTCGGAGACCGCAGTTGGGACCTCGCCGTTGCCGGGCACGCGGGGAACCGCTATGCCAGCGAGTTCCTCATCGATTTTGCGTCACTCGCCGACCCGGTCCGCTGTGAGACCGCTCGCGAATTCCTCTTCTGGCGGCTCAACACGCGTCCCGTTCACGGTCCGCTTCCCTCTATCTCGACGGTGGCGGCGGAGTGGTGGAGTCTGCGGCGCTTCCTCCGATTCCTCGACACCGAGCACGACGGGCTTCGCCTGGCCATGGTGACCCAGCCCGTTCTCGACTCCTATCTCCTTCACTGCCGCAACGAAGACATGCTCCCAGACAGCCTGCGCCATCGGCTCCAGGTGATCCGGCGTCTTCACCTCGCGACGGAGGCTATGCCGACCGACAGGCTGGAGATCAACCCGTGGAACGGCCGCCCCCTCTCCCGCATCATCGGCAGCCCACCCGTGGGCAAGCAGGAGAATCGGACTCCCCGCATCCCACCTCAGGTCATCGCCCCACTGGTACAGGCAGCCCTGTTCTACGTTCAAACCGCAGCAACCGACATCATCAACGCCCGTGCAGAACTTAGGGAGTTGGAATCATCCATGGGCGAAACCCGAGGGTTGTCGCTCGCCCTATTGGAGAGCTACCTCGGCGGCCTTGCGGCCGAGGGACGAGGGGTTCCGGTGCTGGATGGCACCGGTCGCCAACCGCACTTGGCCGGTACTCCCGCGTACTCGTACATCATGCGGAAGTCGGGAGCCGGCCGGGCGGTTGCCGACGGCTGCTATGGCGACCACATCAACAGGGCTCTGGAGCGACTCGGGCCTGAGCCTGGCGGGATGGACACACCTATCGCCCCTCACCCGCATACCGGGCGCACCTGGCGGGAGAGATTCAGTCCTCCTGCGGTTCCCCATGAGGAACGTCTCCTGCGCGCCGCCTGCTACATCCTCATCGCCTATCTGTCCGGCATGCGTGACTCCGAAGTCAAGGAACTCCGTAATGGCTGCCACTTCACCGAGCGGAGCGCAGACGGCGTCGTCGTCCGGCACAAGGTGCGCTCGCAGCTGGTCAAGGGCGGGCGAGGGGTGTCGGAGACCTGGGTGGTCATCGATCCTGTCGCGCGGGCGATCGACGTCCTGGAGCAACTTCCCCACCAGGACCTGCTCTTCTGCCGACCAGTACCAGGGCGGCCATACTCGACAATTTCTGCAAATCGGATGAACGGCAACCTGAACGAGTTCCTGGCGCACTGCGCGAACGTCGGCTTTCCCGTCCCCGACATCGACATGGAACGGTGGAAGCTCACGACCCGCCAGTTCCGCAGAACGGTGGCTTGGCACATCGCCCACCAGCCGTACGGCACCGTCGCAGGGATGATTCAGTACAAGCATCTCTCCGTGGCCATGTTCGAAGGGTACGCGGGAACTTCGCCCTCCGGCTTCCGCGCGGAGGTCGCCGCCGAAGAGGCTCTGGCGCGCCTGGCAGACGTTGTGGAGCGCTACGAGGACTTCAAAGCCGGCATCCACTCTTCCGCGCCCGGCGGGAGGCGGACTGACAGCGAATTCGCCCGGGTGCAGCAGGAACTCCAGGATTTCCCGGGGCGAGTGGTCGACGAGCGTCGCCTCCACGCCATGCTCAAGACCTCGGCCCACACCCTGCACGTCGGGACGCTGAACGACTGCTACTACCAGCCCGAAACCGCGCTGTGTCGAACTGTCGTCGGCGCAGACCAACCTATGCTGAACAATTGCCGCCCGGATCGCTGTGGAAACTCAACCATCACGACCCGGCATCGTCAGGGATGGGAGGACGCACGCAGCGACACTAAAAGGGCGCTTGCTTTCGTCGGTCTGTCCGACCTTCAGCGCACGGCTCTGCGTGAGCACTTGAGTGATATCACCAAAGTGATCGAGGGGATCGACTGTGCCCGCGACTGAATCCACTGAGTCTGCCCTTCGGGCCGCCTCAGATCGTCTGCTCCGCGGAGAGGCTGCTCGGAGTGACGGATCCCTCACCGTCGCCACACTAGCTCAGGAAGCCGGCGTGAGCAGAGCAAGCGCCTACCGTTATCCCCACGCTCTGGCCGAGTTCAAAAGGCTAGTAGCCGACCGGGAGAACTCCGCCACTCCTTCAAAAACCCTCATTGAGGAGATGCAGGCTCTAAAAGCTGCCGAGCGAAGACTCCGCCAACAACACGCCCAAGAGGTCCGCGAATTACGATCATCGATTGACACTCTCGCCCAGTACGCACAATTCCTCACATTGGAAAACCAGCGCCTCTCCCAAGCAATCGAATGCAATGCCCGCATTAGTCGAATCGATCGCCGCTGAATCCACCAAGAGAAAATCACGAAGATTTGCCCATCCTTCACCAACCAGCCTGGCACGAGATGATATCGGAACATCGAGGACCGATATTGCAATTTACAAAAGGCGTCGACTGTGGTCAGCGATCTCAACACTCTGGGGCTGGCCGGGCGTTGCCCCTCGGCGCCTAATTTGCTGCGCGGTAACCCATTGAATATCAGGGTGGCCATTCAGCGCGAGCTGCCGCAATGCGTCCTCCTGGTCGCGATTTGGGACAAGCTCGTAGATATCTGCCACAAGAATCTCAAGCGAATCCGCATAAGGGCTGTAGCGAATCCTATCCACCTCACGCCGGATGTAGTTGTGCATGATATGCGGAAACACGGACGAGGGCAGCACCCCGCCGGCTATCAGCTCCTCCTGAAACTCCCTCCACGGCGAGTCTTCGCGACCATCCCGCGAGTTAAACCAGTTAAAGAATTCGACCAATCGCCGACCGGGAACTCGAACCCTAATGTCCCCATCGCTTTCGGCATCGACAGGAATCAGGTCGTCTCCCGTGACTCCCATCGACGCAAGAGCCGTGCTGCCCTGCAGCGAAACCTTATGAACTCCTCCAACCGGCTGAAACTGATTCGAATATCTCGAACCTCGGATTAGGAGATACTTGCCATCGATCAGGATTCGGAAGAGATATGCCGTTGATACCCGGATAGAGCGATTTCGATACCGCAGGGAGTACCAGATGTGTCGGATTTGTTTCCAGTTCTTCCCGATCTCCTCCACTACGGGGATCAACATTCCGACCGCAAATCCCGCAGTCATGTTGACGACAGTGGAATTTTCTATGAAAAAGCTTGCTGCTCCAGTGAAAATTGAGAGCATGAGATAGATAACAAGGCGAACCATCTTTGTCCTATCGAGGAAGTGGCACCAGTGGGTCCTTGAGCAGGTAGCGGCTCACCCATGACAATGAAGACTGCGAATCGGAAAGGTTTCGCAGAAGCGTCCGAGATATCGAGCGAGCCTCATACATTGCCACGAGCAATGCGCGGCGAACATTCACGTCCGCTTCATTCTCGTACATCTTTCGCAACAATTGCCCATCAGCCACCGAACTGACTCGCCCAATGTACCGAGCTGCAAATTCACGAGGCAGGCTGGTTTTATTCTTGTTCTCCAATATCTGCCAGGCCGCGTCGCGGATGCTTACCGAGTTGATCTCCTGTCGAGTGGCCGCCTCCAGGAGCTTCTGCTCCAGGTGGTCATAGCGATGCTCCGAAATAGCCCGCAGGGTCGAAATGATCGCTCTTTCGACCTCAGCACGTTCGGTGGGGAACTTTTCCAGATATGGAAGAAGATAACCAGCGAGATGGTGACTCTCTTTCAGATTGGCCGTGACCCATGACACACCCCGGCCATCCCCAATCTTCCCCATACGAAATAGGGAGAACTTCACATCGCGATCCCTTTGCTTGCCATGTGCAGCCTCAGTGAAGAGTTTATAGAGCCTTTCCCCTGCACCTTCTTCGTTTACTTCTATGCCATAATTTATGGCATCCTTCTCAAGGTCCTCAAGCTGTCTAAACGCTTCACCGTGTTCATAGATCGCGGTCTTTGATGCCGACATGGTCAATCGACGGGACCTGAGGATCGAATTAATCTCGTGTATGACATTTCGCAATGCTTCTCGATCCGTATCGAAAATCATCATGTCATCCGAATACCGAAGATAGGCCATCCCTTGACGATGAAGAAACTCGTCGACTGGGAGCAGGTAAAGGTTAGCCAGAATGGCCGATGCGTCTGGCCCCTGAGGGATCCCCCAGGCATGACTAGAAGACTGAAATCTTTCCAAGTACTGATAAAGTCGATCTGCTATCCACGAACTTGCACCGCTAGAACGTATATCAATCTCTAGCGTACCCAGGTCAATATGCTCGTAGAATGACACAACATCGGTTCGCGCAAGACGAAATGGCGCGGTTTCCATAAGCTGGACGCCTCGCCTCTGCATCTCGACCCATGAATTAATCGGGGCCCAAAAGTCCTTGCCGCGATTACCCCACCTTGCACTGAACACGCTGGGACGAAGCTGCCTCTCGATCAGGTGCGCAATCATGAAAACAAGGGTGTCATAGACAAGTCGGTCATGAACGGAGAGTCGAGCAATCGGACGAACCGCAACAAAGTTCTTGGGGAGATCAATTATCTCAACGTAGTCGGGACCTACCTGGCCATCTTGAAGGGCAAGTAGAACCCTTCTCTGGAAGTCATCCCATGAAGATGAGATGTCATTCAAGTTGATAATGTCTGGTATCTCCGATTGGCCTCGACCTTCACGGAGACGACGCCAGGCCAGGTCTAGGTATGCATCCGCTGACGGTCGAACTGCCATGCATCCCGCCCCAGTCTGACAATGTCGATCTAGCTCGCCTAGAGAGCCCTGGCAGCCATCACACTACCGAACCCCATCGCGCTGGAACAGCAACGCGGCAAAAAATGTCCAACTGGCGGATGATGACGCGCTAGGTCAGTCCGCGTGTGGAATGACCGGCCACGCTGCTTCGATCACCACTGATGGATTAGAGGTCTGCCTGAGGTGATTCTGCAAAGAGGCGGACTGCTCAGCAGCTGCATAGATCTGAAGCGTGTGTATGTCAGTCACCCTCATCGCACCAACAGATGAGTACGCCTCGCCCATACGTCGAGCCACGCGTGCCGCTGCCAGCGCGTCAGCGCTCGCGTTATGCGCATCATCAAGAGATACCCCGTAATGCGCACACAGTGCATAGAGAGCCCGCTTTCCCTTGCGATACTTGTCCACGTGCCTGTCCAGAACCAGGGGATCAATAACTGGCGAGGGTGGCGTACCCAACCGGTCCCCGACCGTATCGATCGCGTAGCGTCGGCACTCCCGGTCCAGCAGCGACAGGTCATATCGCGCGTTCATGACCACCAACGGAGTCCCTGCTCGCAGCACTTCCGCAACCGCGTGCGCGATATCCTCGATCGCGGACGCAGCCGGAATTCCGTGCTCACGGGCACGCTCTGTGGAGATGCCGTGGATCGCCGATGCCTGCTCTGGAATCGCCACCCCAGGGTTAACCAACCAGGTCTGCTCCTTCGAGACGGTCCCGTCCGGTTCCAGCCTCACTATCGCAGCAGTAACAATGCGGTCGATCTCTACGTCGGTACCTGTCGTCTCCAGGTCGAAGCCGGCCAGCGCTCCGCTGATCCAACTCATCGCACGGCCCCCAGTCCGACCTTGGTCTTCAGCCCACCTCTCGCCGCAGTATGAGACACGTGAGACGCACTCTGAGTGCGCGGATAAAACGGGGCGTTGAACGCCACCACCGGCCGCCCGTCGGCGATCCGCTCGCACAGCGCGGCGGCTATCTCCTCCACCGCCTCCTTCGCCGGTCTGCCCTTGCTCCGCGCCACCTCGTCCCCGATCCCGTGGATCGCCTCCGCCTCGGCGGGTATCGGCACCCCGGGGTCGAGCAGCCAGTGCGCGGCGCCCACCCGGTCGGCCCCGACGGTGTCCACGAGGGCGGCCGTGACGATGCGGTCCACGGCCGGGTCGGTGCCCGTGGTCTCCAGGTCGAAGCCGACCAGTGGCTGCTGCCACCAGCTCATCAGGTGTGTCCTTCCGTCCTGTCTCCCGAAACAGCCCCTATCATCACCCGCCCCACCGACAACCCGGCCCACGGGGAGCCCGGTCAGGGGCTCCGCCGCCCTGGGCCGGTCCTCGGACCCGGGCGAAGGAGCCGACCGCGAGCACCCCGCCCGTCCCCCCTCGCCGCCCCGACGGTCCCCACCCGTCGCGGACCATCAGAGAGATCCGCGGGTCCCTGCCCACGGACCAGGTCGGGCACTTCGACGCCGGGCTCGCCGCACGGCCCGGCGCGGGCCCCAGTCGGGGTCGCTGTTCACGGCCCGCGGTCCGGCAGCCGCGTCACCGCGCTGACCGGCGCCTCTCTCAGGACACCGGCCGGGAGTCGGCCCAGATGCCCTCGAACTCCTCGCGGTACACCTCCAGCAGGCCCGGCTCGGTGCCGCCGGGCTGCTGGCCGGCGCCGCCGCGCAGCACCAGGGCCGGGGACTCCATGCCGCGGGCGCGGCGCAGGTAGGGCTGGATGACGCCGAGGTCGCGGCCCTGGCGGCGCCCGCCCGCCTGGCCGGCGGTGCGGGGGCCCTCGACCAGGTAGGCGGTGAAGCGCGGGGTCTCGTCGAAGACCCGGATCTCGAAGCCGCCCTGGTCCCGCAGGTGGGCCCGGACCCGCCGCACGTGCATGATGTTCATCTCGATGGATCGGGACAACTCGTTGCGCCCGAGGCCGAGTTCGCGTTCGCGTCGGCGTACGGCGCTGCTCGCCGGGTTGAGGAACAGCAGCCGTACCCGGCAGCCGTCCGAGGCGAGGCGCACCAGGCGTTTGCCGGTGTAGTTCTGGCAGAGCATGCCGAGGCCGATGCCGAGCGCGTCGAGGCGGCGGGCGCCGTCCAGCAGGTCCTCCACGGGCAGGTCGCGCTGGAGCCGGACCCGGTCGGCGTGCACCGCGACCACGTCGGCGTAGCGGCCGGCGACCAGGGATTCGACCACGTCGGCGGGCACCCCGCCGCCGGTGCCGCCGTCCAGCACGGCGAGCAGCCGGGCGGCGGCCCGTTCGGTCTGGGCCAGCACGGTCTGGGTGAGCACCCGGTTGCGGGAGACGACGTGCCGGGCGACCTCCAGTTCGTCGAGGGCGAGTTCGATCTCGCGCCGGTCGGCCAGGAAGGGCTCGAAGCAGGGCCAGTGCTGGACCATCAGTTCGCGCAGCTGGGGCAGGGTGAGGAAGACCAGCGGGTCGTCGTCGGCGGGGTCGAGCAGGTAGCCCTTGCGGCGGCTGACCTCGCGCACGGCGCCGGCCCGGTGGGCCCACTCCTCGCCGGCCGGTCCGGCGGCGGCGGTGACCCAGTCCTCGCCGTGGGCGGGGGCGTAGATCGGGTGCAGCACCTCGTCGACCAGGGCGCGCAGCCGCTGCTCGACCAGGTTGAGCCAGACGTAGGCGCGGCCGGACAGCCGGACCCGCTGGTAGGCGTCCTCCCACTCACCGGCGGACCAGGCCAGTGCGGGTATCTCGACGGGCCCGGCCTGGGCGGGCACCAGGGTCCGGCCGGTCAGGGTGGGGCGCATGACGACCGTGGGCGCCTCGCTGCGGGCCGCGCCCCGGTCGGGGCCACCGGGCCCGGAGCCACGGCCGCCAGCGGGGAACACCATGCGCCACCTCATCTGCGGCTGACCCCCGCGGGAGCGGGGGCCGTTGACAGGCCGTTGACAAGCACCGGGTCGGCCGGGGCGGCCGGACGATCAAGGGTACTGCCCGCCGCGAGCCACCCGCAGCCGGATCCCCGGCGGGCTCACGGGCGCCACCGGCCCCTCCCGCGCCACCGGCCGTCCCGGATCTTCACAGGAATGACCGCCGGACACCCGTTCGGGCGAACCCCGGCACTACCTCCCGGCCTCCGGGGAAGCGCTCGGGGAGTATTGCGGGCTGTGCCGTGCGTCACGGCGCGCGAGCGTCGCACATGCCCGGCCGCCCGGCCGGGAAGAGAGCGCACGGGTCCGGGATGGTTGTCGGACCAACTGTCAGTTTCCTTACGACAGAAGGGAGTTGAGGACTTCATGCAGGTCTGGCCCGGCACGCCCTACCCGCTCGGCGCCACCTACGACGGGGCCGGCACCAACTTCGCGGTGTTCTCCGAGAGCGCCGACCGGATCGAGCTGTGCCTGATCGGCGAGGACGGCTCCGAGACGGCCGTCGAACTGCGCGAGACGGACGCCTTCGTCCGGCACGCCTACCTCCCCGGCGTCCAGCCCGGCCAGCGCTACGGCTTCCGCGTGCACGGCCCGTACAACCCGGGCCTGGGCCAGCGGCACAACAGCGCCAAGCTGCTGCTGGACCCGTACGCCAAGGCGATGAGCGGGCACATCGACTGGGACGAGTCGGTCTACGGCTACCACTTCGGCGCCCCCGAGCGCCGCAACGACCTGGACTCCGCCCCGCACACGATGCACTCGGTGGTGATCAACCCGTACTTCGACTGGGGCACCGACCGACCGCCGCGCACCGACTACCACCGCACCGTCATCTACGAGGCCCACGTCAAGGGCCTCACCCGGCTGCACCCGGGCATCCCCGAGGAGATCCGGGGCAGCTACGCCGGCCTGGCCCACCCGGCGGTGATCGAGCACCTGGCCAAGCTCGGCGTCACCGCGATCGAGCTGATGCCGGTGCACCAGTTCGTCCGCGACCACCGGCTGCGGGACCTGGGCCTGTCCAACTACTGGGGCTACAACACCGTCGGCTTCTTCGCCCCGCACTCCTCCTACTCCTCCACCGGCGACCGCGGCCAGCAGGTGCAGGAGTTCAAGTCCATGGTCAAGGCGCTGCACGCGGCCGGGATCGAGGTGATCCTCGACGTGGTCTACAACCACACCGCCGAGGGCAACCACCTGGGCCCGACGCTGTCGCTGCGCGGCCTGGACAACGCCTCCTACTACCGCCTCGCCCGGGACCAGCGCTTCTACGAGGACACCACCGGCACCGGCAACAGCCTGCTGATGCGCAGCCCGCACGTGCTCCAGCTGATCATGGACTCGCTGCGCTACTGGGTCACCGAGATGCACGTGGACGGCTTCCGCTTCGACCTCGCCGCCACCCTCGCCCGCCAGTTCCACGAGGTGGACCGGCTCTCCTCCTTCTTCGACCTGGTCCAGCAGGACCCGGTGGTCTCCCAGGCCAAGCTGATCGCCGAGCCCTGGGACCTCGGCGAGGGCGGCTACCAGGTGGGCAACTTCCCGCCGCTGTGGACGGAGTGGAACGGCAAGTACCGGGACACCGTGCGCGACCTGTGGCGCGGCGAGACCGCGGCCCTCGCCGAGTTCGGCTCCCGGCTGACCGGCTCCTCAGACCTCTACCAGGACGACGGGCGCCGCCCGATCGCCTCGATCAACTTCGTGACCTGCCACGACGGTTTCACGCTGCGCGACCTGGTCTCGTACAACGAGAAGCACAACGAGGACAACGGCGAGGACAACCGGGACGGCGAGTCCTTCAACCGCTCCTGGAACTGCGGTGTCGAGGGACCGGCCACCGACCCGGGCGTCGAGGAGCTGCGGGCGCGCCAGCAGCGCAACCTCATCGCCACCCTGATGCTCTCCCAGGGCGTGCCGATGCTCTCCCACGGCGACGAGCTCGGCCGCACCCAGCTGGGCAACAACAACGCCTACTGCCAGGACAACGAGCTCACCTGGGTGCACTGGCCCGAGGGAGACGGGCCGCGGGCGCGGCTGCTGGAGTTCACCCAGGGGATGATCTGGCTGCGCCGCGACCACCCGGTGTTCCGGCGGCGGCGGTTCTTCCACGGCCGGCCCGTGTCGGGGCACGGCCGGCCGGCGTCGGGCCACGGCCGGCCGCTGCCCGCCTCCGGGGGGTTCGACGACCTCACCGACATCGCCTGGTTCACCCCGGCCGGGGAGGAGATGACCAAGCGCAACTGGGGCGCCAACTACGCCAAGTCGCTGACCGTCTTCCTCAACGGCTACGCGATCTCCGAACCGGACCGGCGCGGCGGGCGGATCGTCGACGACTCCTTCCTGCTGATGTTCAACGCCCACTTCGAACCGCTGGAGTTCACCGTGCCCGCCGGGCACGGGCAGGAGTGGCAGATCGTCGTCGACACCGCCCAGCCCCGGCTGCCCGCCCCGGGCACCGGGGCCCGGATCAAGGCCGGGGACGCCCTGTGGCTCACCGACCGCTCGCTGATGGTGCTGCAGCGCCCCGCGTAGCCCGGCGCGCGCGCCGCCACGACGGCAGGCACAGCCGGACCCACGCCCGGACGACCGGCACGGCCGGACCCGCGCCGCTACGACCGGCCGCCTCGGCGACCCGGGCGGCGCACCGCACCGGGCCCGCGAACGGCCCCGGGCGGTCACCTGTTCGGGCCAGCAGCGGGTCTTGGTGGCGGCCTCCCCCGGGTACCTATGGAGCTATGACCCCCGCCGCCGAGCCCCCGCAGCCCCGCCCGGCCGCCACCGTCCCGTCCTCCACGTACCGCCTCCAGCTCCAGCCCGGGTTCACCCTGCGCGACGCCACCGCCGCCGTCCCCTACCTGGCCGCCCTCGGCGTCTCCCACCTGCACCTCTCCCCGTTGCTGGAGGCCGTTCCCGGCTCCACCCACGGCTACGACACCGTCGACCACACCCGGATCAGCGAGCAGCTCGGCGGCGAGCCCGCGCTGCGCGAACTGGCCGCCGCCGCGCACCGCCACGGGCTGCGGCTGATCGCCGACGTGGTGCCCAACCACATGGCCGTGCCCGCCCCCGAACGGCTCAACCGGCCGCTGTGGCAGGTGCTGCGCGACGGGCCCGACTCGCCGTACGCGCGCTGGTTCGACATCGACTGGACCGCCCAGACGGGCCCCGCCGACGCCCCCGGGCGCGGCCGGGTGCTGCTGCCGCTGCTCGGCGACCGGCTCGGCGCCGTCCTGGACCAGCTCACCGTGGACACCGGCGTGCTGCGCTACCACCGGCACGAGCTGCCGCTGCGCGCCGGCACCGAGGACCTGCCGCTGCCCGAGCTGCTCGCCCGCCAGTGGTACCGGCTCGCCTGGTGGCGCCTGGCCCGCACCGAGCTCAACTACCGGCGGTTCTTCACCGTCAACGAGCTGATCGCGCTGCGCGCCGAGGACCCGGAGGTGTTCGCCGCCACCCACGCCGTGCTGCTCGCACTGCACGCCGACGGCGTCCTGGACGGCTTCCGGATCGACCACCCGGACGGGCTCGCCGACCCGCTCGGCTACCTGCGGCGCCTCACCGAGGCGACCGGCGGGGCGTACGTCGTGGTCGAGAAGATCCTCACCGGCGAGGAACGGCTGCCCGAGGACTGGCCGGTCGCCGGCACCACCGGCTACGACGCGCTGCGCCGGATCGACGGCGTGCTCACCGACCACGCGGGCGCCTGCCGGCTGGCCGGGGCGTACGAGTCCTTCCTGCACGGCGGCCCGGTCCGGGACCTCTGCGAGGACCCTCACCCGGCGATCGCCGCCGCCCGGCGCGGGCGCGCCGACATGACCGGGCCGGACGGCGAACTCGCCGCCGAGGTCGAGCGGCTGGTGCGGATCGCGCTGCGGATCGGCGCCGCCGAACCCGCGCACGCCGACCACTCCCCCGGGCAGCTGCGCGCGGCGCTCGGCCGGCTGCTCACCGGCTACCCGGCGTACCGGCCCTACGCCCGGCCGGGCGAGACCGTCCCGGCCGTCTCGACGCGGCAGCTGCGGGCCGCGCTGGACGGCTCCGCCGACCCCACCGACCGTCTGCTGGCCGCGCTGGCCCTCGGCGAACTGGGCCGCGGCGCCGAGAAGGACGAGTTCTGCGTGCGCTTCGCCCAGACCGCCGCCGCGGTGGCCGCCAAGGGTGTCGAGGACACCGCCTTCTACCGCTGGAACGCGCTGCCCGGCCTCAACGAGGTCGGCGGCGAGCCCGCCCGGCCCGGGCTGCGCCCGGCGGAGTTCCACGACTGGTGCCACTACCTGGAGCGCGCCTGGCCGCACAGCATGACGGTGCTCTCCACCCACGACACCAAGCGCAGCGCCGACGCCCGGGCCAGGCTCACCGCGCTCACCGAACGGCCGGACGCCTGGGCCGCGGAGGCCGCCGCCTGGTCCACCGCCGCCGGGCCCGGCTCCGACCCGGACGCCGACTGGCTGCTCTGGCACACCCTGGTCGCCGCCTGGCCGATCTCCCCGGACCGGCTGGTCGCCGCCCTGCTCAAGGCCGCCCGCGAGGCCAAGCGGCACACCTCCTGGACCGCCCCCGACCCGCACTACGAGCAGGAGCTGGAACAGCGGGCCCGCGCCGCCTACGCCAACCCCGGGCTGCTCCCCCGGATCGAGGGCGCCGTGCACGCCCTCGCCCCGTACGCCCGCGCCAACACCCTGGCCGCCGCGCTGCTGCACCTCACCGTGCCGGGCGTGCCGGACCTCTACCAGGGCAGCGAGGAGCCGCTGTACACCCTGGTCGACCCGGACAACCGGGGCGCGGTGGACTTCGGCGCGCTCGCCGTACGGCTCACCGACGCGGCCGCGCCGCGCCCCGGCGACCTCGCCCGGGAGAAGCTGCACCTCACCACCACCGCGCTGCACCTGCGCCGCGGTCGTCCCCTCGGCCCGTACCGGCCGCTGGCCGCCACCGGCCCCGCCGCGGAGCACCTGCTCGTCTTCGCCCGGGGCGACGACGTCGTCACCGCCGTCACCCGGCTGCCCCACCGGCTGGAACGGGCGGGCGGCTGGCGGGACACCGCGCTGGAGCTGCCGGCCGGCGGGCCGTGGTCGGACGAACTGACCCTCCGGACCTTCCCGGCCGGCCCGGTCCCGGTGGCGCGGCTGCTGGCGTCCTCCCCGGTGGCACTGCTGACGAGGAGGGGCTGATGCCGGCCTACGAGGTGTGGGCGCCGCGCGCCGAGTCCCGGGTGCGGGTCGAAGTCAACGGCTTCGCCTACGCGTTGGCCCGCTGCCCGGACCGTCCGGGGTGGTGGTCCGGCGAGGCCCCGGCCGGCGACTACGCCTTCCGGCTCGACGACGGCCCGCCGTTGCCCGACCCGCGCTCACCCCGCCAGCCGCACGGCCCGGACGGCCCGAGCCGCCCGGTGGATCACACCGCGTTCCGCTGGTCGACCACCGGCCACCGCGGACGGGCACTGCCCGGCGCGGTGCTGTACGAGCTGCACGTGGGCACCTTCACCACCCGCGGCACCTTCGACGCCGCCGCCGAACGCCTCGACCACCTGGTCGAGTTGGGCGTGGACTTCGTCGAGCTGATGCCGGTCTGCCCGTTCCCCGGCCGGCACGGCTGGGGCTACGACGGGGTCTCGCTCTGGGCCGTCCACGAGCCCTACGGCGGCCCCGAGGGACTCAAGCGCTTCGTGGACGCCGCCCACCGCAAGGGCCTCGGCGTGGTCCTGGACGTGGTGCACAACCACCTCGGCCCCTCCGGCAACCACCTTCCCGCGTACGGCCCCTACTTCACCGACCGGCACCACACCCCGTGGGGATCGGCGGTCAACCTGGACGCTCCCGGCTCGGACGAGGTGCGCGCCTACCTGATCGGCAGCGCGCTGGCCTGGCTGCGCGACTACCGGATCGACGGGCTGCGGCTGGACGCGGTGCACGCCCTCGCAGACGACAGCGCCGTCCACTTCCTGGCGGAACTCTCCTACGAGGTACAGAAGTTGGCGGTCGCCACCAACCGGCCGCTGTTCCTGGTCGCCGAGTCCGACCGCAACGCCCCGGCCACCACCGCCCCGCGCGAGGCCGGCGGCCACGGCCTCACCGCGCAGTGGAGCGACGACTTCCACCACGCCCTGCACGGCGCGCTCACCGGCGAATCCCAGGGCTACTACGCGGACTTCGCGCGCGAGCCGCTCGCCGCCGTCGCCAAGACGCTCACCCGGGGGTTCTTCCACGACGGCACCTGGTCCTCCTTCCGCGGCCGCCGCCACGGACGCCCGTTCACCCCCCTCGGCGACGGGCACCGGCTGCTCGGCTACCTCCAGACCCACGACCAGGTCGGCAACCGCGCGCTCGGGGACCGCCTCTCCACCAGCCTCTCCCCCGGCCGGCTCGCCTGCGGCGCCGCACTGGTGCTCACCTCGCCGTTCACCCCGATGCTGTTCATGGGCGAGGAGTGGGGCGCCGCCACCCCCTGGCAGTACTTCACCGCCCACACCGACCCGGCGCTCGCCGAAGCCGTCCGGCAGGGCCGACGACGGGAGTTCGCCGAACACGGCTGGGCCGCCGAGGCCGTCCCCGATCCGCAGGAGCCCGCCACCGTGCTGCGCTCGGTGCTCGACTGGACCGAGCCCCGGCGCGCCCCGCACGCCGAACTGCTCGACTGGTACCGGCGGTTGCTCCGGCTTCGCCGTGAGCGGCCGGAGCTCTCCGACCCGGACCTCGGCGCGGTGCGGGTGGAGTTCGACGAGGCGGCCGGCTGGCTGGTGGCACACCGGGGGCCGTACCGGATCGCCGTCAACCTCGGGCCGGGCGAGGCCGCGCTGCCGCTGGGGGCCGCCGGGCGCGAGGTGGTGGCGGCCTTCGGGCCGACGGCGCTGGACGGGTCAGCGGTCCGGGTGGCGCCGGACGCGGTGGCGATCGTCGCCGTCCGGGCGCCGACCCGGGCGGGGACCTGACGAAGGCCCGACGAGGGCCTGACGAGGGCCCGACGAGGGCCTGACGAGGGCCCGACGAGGGCCTGACGAGGGCCCGACGAGGGCCTCGCGAGGACCTAGCGGAGGAACGCGCCGATCCGCTCCCGCAGCCCCGGGGCGTCCAGGCCGTAGGCGGCCAGGTGCTCCGGGATCGAGCCGTAGTGCCGGTGCTCCTCGCGCGGCACGCCCAGCGCCAGCACCCGGCGCGGGCGGTCGGCCAGCGCCTCGTGCGCCTCGTTGGCGGAGGTGCCCGCCAGGTACGGCTCCACCAGCACCACGTCCGTCCGCTCGCCCAGCGCCGCGCGCAGCCCGGCGGCGTCGAAGGGACGCACCGTCGCCGCGTACAGCACGGTGACGTCCAGGCCCTCGGTGGCCGCCAGCACCGCGTCCAGCATCGGGCCGACGGCCAGCACCACGCCGCGCGAGCCGGTCCGGACGGTGGCGAAGCGGCCCGGCTCGACGGCCACCGGCGCCGCGTTCTGGTGCGCCGAGAGCCGGACGTACACCGCGCGGTCGCCGTCCGCGTAGGCGTGGCGCAGCAGTCGCTCGGCCTCGTCGGGGTGGCCGGGCACGTGCACGGTCCAGTCCGGCAGGGTGTCCAGCAGGGCGACGTCGCCCGGCGACATGTGGGTCCGGCCGCCGGCCGGCCAGTCGTAGGAGCCGGACGCGCTCACCAGGACGGCGCCGACGCCCTGGTGGACCAGGTCCAACTTGACCTGCTCGAAGGGTCGTTCGATGAGGAAGCTGGCGAAGGTGTGGGCGATCGGACGCATCCCGCTGAGCGCCAGGCCGCCGGCCGCGCCGATCAGCAGTTGCTCGCGGATGCCGACGTTGACCACCCGGTCGGGGTGGCGTTCCTCGGCCGGGGCGAAGGCGGCCGCGGTGATGTCGGCCAGCACCAGGGCCAGCCGGGAGTCCTCGTCCAGCAGGCGGGTGGTGACGTCGACGAAGCGGTCGCGCATGGTGTCCATCGATGGACTGCCTTTCTTGGCGGGCGGGTTGGCGGAGCTGGGGGGAGGTGCTCAGGAGTCCTTGGGCTCGACCCTGGCGACCACCACGTGCGGGCGGCCCGGGTGCTCGGCGGTGAAGGCGCGGTACAGCGCCTCGTGGTCGCGGCCGTCCACCGTCGCGGTCGACCAGCCCTCGGCCGCGAAGCGCTGGGCGATGCCGCCCTGCCAGCCGTGCGTGGCCGAGGAGTTGTCGATCACCACCACGTGCAGCCGCTCCAGCCCGTACGCCCCGGCGAAGGCCACCGCCTCGGCGTTGGAGCCCTCGTCGAACTCCGCGTCGCCGACCAGCACCCACACCGCCGGGTCGGCCAGTCCCTGCGCCCGCAGCCCGAGCGCGGTGCCGACGGCCAGCGGCAGGCCGTGACCGAGCGAGCCGGAGGCGATCTCCACGCCCGCGATCAGGGTGCGGTCCGGGTGGTGGCCGAGCGGCGAGTCGTAGCCGCCGAAGCTCGACAGCACGGCGGGGTCGATGAAGCCCTTGGCCGCCAGCACCGCGTAGTACGCCATCGGGCCGTGGCCCTTGGAGAGCAGGAAGCGGTCCCGGTCCTGCTCCTCGGCGGTGGCCGGGGTGACCCGCAGGACCCGGTCGTACAGCACCCAGAGCGCGTCCAGGGTGGAGGTGGCGGCGGGACCGTGCTTCTCGTCGCCGGTCATCAGGCCCATCAGGGCCGACAGGTCCTCGAACCGGGCCCCGTTCACGGCCCCGGCCGTCGCGTTCGTCGTCATGACCACGATGGTGCGACTTAAAGCCGACTTGAGGTCAAGCGGCTACAGTGAGTTCCCATGACCGCCCACTCCGCCGGGCGCCGGGGCGCCGGCCCGCACCACAGCGACCTCCTCACCATCGGCCAGCTCGCCACCCGCAGCGGCCTCGCCCCCTCGGCGCTGCGCTACTACGAGAGCCTCGACCTGATCCACGCCACCCGCACCTCCGGCGGCCAGCGCCGCTACACCCGGGGGACGCTGCGCCGGATCGCCTTCATCCGCGCCGCCCAGCGGGTCGGCCTCGCACTGGACGAGGTGAAGGTCGCCCTCGACCGCCTCCCCGAGCGCCCGGCCCCCAGCGGCACCGAGTGGGACAAGGTCGCCGAGTCCTGGCAGGGCAGGATCGACGAGCAGATCGCCGAACTGGAGCGGCTGAAGGCCAAACTCACCGGCTGCATCGGCTGCGGCTGCCTCTCGCTGTCCCGCTGCGCCCTCTACAACGCCGCCGACCGGGCCGGCGAGGCCGGCCCGGGCGCCCGCTACCTGCGCACCCGCGACCCGGCCACCGGCCCGGAGCCCGTCCCCACCGATCCCGACGCCCGCACGGAGCCCGACAGCCGCCAGTAGCACGTCGTCAACTCAATTTGATCACTTGACTTGCGGGTCGGGCATGCCGCCGCCGTGGACTCGGGGGAGATCGAGCAGCTCAGGGACGAACCGGCCGGGCTTGTGGCAGGGGCGGATCCCAAGCGCGGCCTGAGGCCCTCCCGGGATCGCACGCGAATGACAGGAAACGTCTGATTTCCCATCATTTGCCGTATGGATTCGGAAAGTTCCGCCACCCCGCCCCGCCTTCACGGAGTGCTATAGTCACGCTCATTTGCCGGTAAAGCCTATGTAAAGGACGATAAATGGCGGGCAACTCATTGCCTGGCTTTCGGGTGGGGGCAGGGCGGGTTTCCCGCCGAACCGGTGGATCACGGAAGTTCGTCCCCGCACTGACGGTACTGATCGCGCTCAGCGTCGGGGCCGGGGGAGTCGGCGGCGTCGGTCCGGCGCAGGCCGCGCCGGCCGCGGTCGGCGCCACCGCGCCGAAGGCCGTGGGGCAGACCCCCGAGGACAGGTCTGCCATCCAGCAGATCGCGGCCGCGGGGGCGGGCGGCGAGCGGAAGCTCGCCTACCGCGCGCACGTGCGCAATATCGGATGGGGCCCGTGGGCGGGGGCTTCGTCCGACGGATTCGCCGGTTGGACGGGCCGGGGCGAGCCGATCGAGGCCGTCGAGTTCGCCTGGGCGGCGGCCCAGCCGGAGGCCGTGCTGGATGTCCGGTCGCACTGGTCGGGCGTGGGGTGGGAGGGCGCGGCCCGGGTCCCCTCTGCGGCGACCGGGCAGAAGCTCGTGATCGGGACGTCCGGCATCGCCGGGCCGACGCTCGAATCCCTGGTCTTCGGCGGCGACAACGCCAACTACTACAAGGCCGACGGGCACGTGAAGGACATCGGCTGGCAGTCCCTCGACTACCGCTCGGTGGTCCGGCAGGAGGTGGGCACCACCGGCAGGGCGCTCTGGATGGAGGCGTTCCGGGTGGTGCCGATGCCCGGTTACACGGAGCCGGTCGGCCTGTCGCGGGTGTCCGGTGCCTCGGCCTTCGAGACATCGGTGAACGCCTCCAAGAAGTACTGGCGCAACCGCGGCGTGGCCGGGGGGAACTCGGCGGAGTCCGCCGTGGTGGCCAGGGCCGACGCCTGGCACGACCCGGTGAGTGCGATCCCGCTGGCCAAGGCCAAGCGCGGTCCCCTGCTCCTCAACCCGCAGGACGGCCTCGACGCCGGCGTCGCCGCCGAGTTGCAGCGCGTCCTGCCGGCGGGCAGGACGGTCTATCTGCCCGGTGGGACGTCCTCGATATCCGACCGGACGGAGCAGCAGATCCGGGCGCTGGGGTACAACACCCAGCGGTTCCTGGGGACGAACGCGGCTCAGGTCTCGCTCTCCATCGCCCGTGACGGTATCGGGTCCCCGAAGCACGTCACCATCGTCAACGTCGATTCGTGGCAGGAGGCGTTCAGCGCGTCCACGGCGGTGGCCGCGGTGGACGGCGCGATGGTCTACAGCTTCGGCTCCGGGGTGGAGCCCGCGATCAAGGCGTGGCTCGACTCGCTGCCGGCCGCGGTGACGAAGACGACCGTCGGCGCCTCGTCGGCGGGTGCGTACCCGAGCACGTCGGGCGGCGTCCAGGGCGCCAACGACGTCGAGACCAACGCGCTGGTCGCGGACCGGTTCATCCCCGACCCCGACTCGGTGGCGCTGGTCAGCACCGGCAGCCCGACGGACGCGATCGTGGCGGGGACGTACGCGGCGGCGAACGGCAGCCCCGCGATCCTCACCAGCCCGGGCGTCCTGGAGGTCGGGCCGACCTGGTTCACCGACGACCACAGCGTCACGGTGAAGGACGTCACGGTGTTCGGCGGCACCGCCGCCATCCCCGACGCGGTGGCCCAGGAGGCCAAGGACTCCTCCACCGAGGCCTTCGCCCCGGGCGAGGTGGTCCCCCCGGGCGAGCAGCCGAAGTCGCCGGAGGAGCTCGCGGCCCTGGCGATCACCCCGGACTGGGCGATGGAGGGAGCCGCGGCGGCGGGCCCCCAGGCCAGGGCGTTGAGCGGCTATCCCGCGGGCATGAACGACGCCGAGGGCGAGTTCTGCAAGTGGCCCAGCCGGTGGAACATCTGTCTGCAGGCGTACGACGCCTCTGAGATGGCCAAGTACCACGCGGACAAGGAGGGCCAGCCCGGCGGGTACTGGCCGGGCAGCAACGGCAACGGTGGAAAGCGGGACGCCTACCGGCACTGCGTGTGGAGCGGCCAGATGGCCCTCATCATGGGCTCGAAGACGGCCAAGGGGTTCGGCGACCGGCACGAGACGGGGCCGAAGCCCCCGCAGATGTCCGACGAGCTGGCGAACTCCCACCATGCCATGGACTACCACAACAACGCGGTGGGCCGGTTCTTCGGCCAGCACGCCCGGGACCACATCAACGAGGCCCACGCGACCTTCCCCGAGGCCGCGAGCCAGATGCGCGGCTGGTGCCAGCTCTCCGTCAACGACGGTGACCTGCACTCCCTGTGGTACTGACACCGAACAGCGGGAGGGTGAGATGAAGCGGTTCGCCACGGTGGTCGCGTACGCGGGGCTGCTGTTCCTGGCCCTGGAGACCATCGCGGTCCTCTGCTACTTCTGCGTCGCGGGGCCGCTCTTCGCCGGAGGGACCGCGTTCGACGACGAGGTGGCGCCGAAGCCGCTCCTCCTCGGGCCCTTCCTGCTGTTCTTCGGGCTGGCCGTGACGGCCCTCAACGCCTGGGCGGCCAGTGCCCTCTGGGCGCTGAGGCGGGCCGGACGGGACATCGTCGAAGAGCGCGGGGCGCTGGCCGGCGGCGCGCTGGCCGCGCTGCTGCTCATCGGGTTCGCGCAGTTCTCGGGCGAGTACCTCTTCACGATCCTCGCGCTTCCGGTGCTGCTGGTGCTCGTGCCGTTGTCGGCTCGCGCGTGCCGGGTCGGAGCCCGGCGGGGCGCCCCCCAGGGCCGGGAGG
>NZ_JBHUAF010000056.1:0-32201 GCF_042789895.1 Kitasatospora sp. NPDC056783 | reverse complement strand
GCCCCGCCCACCCGGCGAGGCGCGGGACACCGTTGTCGTGGGTCCACCGGTCGGCGTCCGCCGGCAGCTCGGTCGGCCCCGGCGGGCGCCAAGGCGTTCACCAGGCGTAGTCGACCTCGGGGAAGTCGGGGGAGGGACCGTCGAGCAGCCGCCCCCGGTCACGGAGGTGGAGGTCGAAGAAGGCTCGCGGGTAGGCGCGTTGGAACGCCTGTGCCCGGTGCCCGGGAATCGTTCCGACCTCCTCCTCCAGAGCGGGCGGTGACATGCCCAGGAGAGGGGCGACCAGCGGCAGGATCAGCACGTCGTCGCCGAACGACTGGTGCGCGGCTCCCCGTACGGTCAGGTGCAGGCGCCAGCCGCGCAGATGCGACCAGAACGCGCGCAGGGCGGGGTTGTTCTCCATGCCGCCCTTGCCCAGGGTGTCCACGACCAGGAACGGACGGTCGAGCCCGGCGTCCACCACCGGGCCCGCCGCGCCCCCGTCCAGGCTCGCTCCCGCGATGATCCGCCCGTCGGTGAGCATCGTCGCGGCGGTGGTGGCGCCGCCCAGGGAGTGGCCGAGCATCCCGACGCGCCGCAGGTCGAGCGCCTTGCGCAGGCCCGCGGGCAGCGGAGTGCGGCAGACGCCGGGGTGGCCACCCGCGCGGAGGACGGCGAGCCGGTCCAGGACGAAGCGGATGTCGGCGGTACGGACCGCGAGGGCCTTGGCGTAGTCGCTGACCCCGCCGAGCGGATTCGTCTCGACGCGTCCACCGGGGAAGGCGACCGCGGCCGCGTCGTAGGTGTGGTCGACGGTGACCACCAGGAAGCCGTGACTGGCGAGGTCCTCCACGACACCGGTGCCGAACGACCGTGACGCGTCGGCGCCGGGAGAGTAGAGCACGACGGGCAGGGGGACTGGAGGGCCGCCGACGGGAGCGCCCTCGTGGCCGTGGGTGTCTCCCAGTCGTACCCGGCCGGGAGGCAGGCCCTGGAGGCTCAGGTACCGGTCGGCCGCCGCCGGGGGCATCCAGGGAACGGTGGGGAGGGCCGCGTGGTCGCGGGCGGGGTACCAGATGCTGATCATCAGCTCACGGCAGGGGCGGGAGGGCACCCAGGGATCCGGTCGCGTGGTGTCGGCCAGGTGCAGCGCGACCGTACCCAGCGGGTACGGTCCGTTCGGGGCGGGCAGCTGGAACCGCACGGGTTCCTCCTGCCCCGGCCGCGCGACGGCCACCGACGCGAGCGGGCCCGGGATCATGGCGGCGGCCAGTCCGGCGCACGAGGACAGCAGTGTTCTCCGATTCATGCGTTCCACTGTTCCGCCGGACGGGCCCGGCGGCTTCGCCCCCGGGGAGGAACCCGGTGTCAGCCCAGGAGGGTACGACGGGCATCGGCCGCGCGGATGACTCAGCCCGTGAGATGACGTCCTCCGGGCTGACGGGCCCAGGGCCCCCGCTTGGATAGCGTGGCCGGCATGGGCGACGGGGAGTCACGGCCGCTGGTGGCCGGACGTCTGGGGGACGGGCAGTGGCACGGCGTGGACACGGTCGCGGCCGTGCTCCTCGCCCTGGCGTTCGGCGCGAGCGAGACGCGGAGCGGTGGCTGGGGCGCGGGAGCCGTGGCGGCGGCGGTCTGGCTGCCGGTCGCGGTACGGCGCAGACGGCCCGTCCGGGTTCTGTACGCGGTCCTGGCCGGAGCGGTCCTCGCCATGGCGTTCACCGGATGGGAGGAGTCCTGGGTGCCCGTCGGGGTCGCCCTGTACACGGTGGGGGCGCGGGAACCGCGGCGCCGGTCCGCGACGGCGCTCGGCTGCTCGCTGGGCGCCGTCGCGGCGGCCATGGCCCTCGTACCGCGACCGGTCCCGGCCTCCGGGGTCGCGTGGGGCGTCGTCTTCGCGTCCTTGATGATGACCCTGCCCTGGCTGGTGGGCACCGCGCTGAGGGAGCAGCGGTCGTACGCGGAACTCGCCGCCCGGCAGGCCGTGACGGACGAGCGCCTGCGGATCGCCCGCGAGCTCCACGACGTGGTGGCCCATCATCTGACCGTCATCGCGGTACGGGCCGAGGTGGCCCGTGCGGTGGCCTCCACCGACCCGCAGGAGGCCGAGCGGACCCTCGCACTGGTCGGGACGGCGGGCCGGACGGCGCTCACCGAGATGCGCCGCATGCTCGGCGTCCTGCGATCACCCGGTGACGGAGTCGAATGGGGGACCGCCCCCGGTCTGGCGGACCTGCCCGCGCTCGTGGACGGCGCGGGCCCGCGCGTGGAGCTGTCCGTCGACCCGGATCCACCGCTGCCCCCGGGTGTGGAACTGGCGGTCTACCGGATCGTTCAGGAAGCCCTCACCAATGTCGTCAGGCACGCGGGATCGGCGGACTGCCGGGTGAACCTGTCCCGGGTCGGTCCCGGGGCGGTCGAGATCGAGGTCGTCAACGACGCGCCGTCCCGGCTCCCATCCAGGCTCCCGTCCCGGCGTCCTGGTGGCGGGCACGGACTCATCGGGATGCGGGAGCGGGCGGCCATGTGCGGCGGGACCCTCTCCGCCGGCCCCCTGGCGGCGGGCGGGTTCCGGGTGCACGCGTGGCTGCCCTGCGGATCGGAGACGGCACGGTGAACCGGCCGGTCCGGGTCCTCATCGCCGATGACCAGGCGCTGTTGCGGGTGGGCTTCCGCCTGCTCATCGAGAGCGCGCCGGACCTCACCGTCGCGGGCGAGGCCGTCAGCGGCGAGCAGGCCGTCGAACTCGCCCTGCGGCTGCGGCCCGACGTGGTGCTGATGGACATCCGGATGCCGGGCACGGACGGCCTGGAGGCCACCCGGCGCATCTGCGCGGACCCGGACGCCGTCGGCACCCGTGTGCTGGTCCTCACCACGTTCGACCTGGACGAGTACGTGTACGCGGCACTCCGCGGCGGGGCCAGCGGATTCCTCCTGAAGGACATCCTCCCCGCCGACCTGCTGACAGCCTTGCGGGTGGTCGCCTCCGGCGACGCCCTGCTCGCGCCCGCGGTCACCCGCCGTCTGATCCACGAGTTCGCCGGACGCCACGAGCCGCGCCCGCGACTGGCCCGGGAACTGGCGGGTGTGACCCCACGGGAGCGGGAAGTCCTCCGCCTGGTGGCCCGGGGACTGTCCAACCCCGTGATCGCCGAGCACCTGGGGCTGAGCACCGCGACCGTCAAGACACATGTCCGGCGGCTGCTGTCCAAGCTCCACGCCCACGACCGGGCCCAGCTGGTCGTCATCGCCTATGAGACGGGCCTGGTCACCGCAGGTGGGAACCGCCCGTCCACGGGCTGACGTCTCACGCCGACGAGGGGAGTCGGAGTTGACCGAGAGCATTCCGGTGGTGTTCCTGCTGGTGGGGATCACCGGTTCGGGGAAGACCACCTACGCCCGGCGGAAGCTGGAGCCGCAGGGGGCCGTGCGGCTGTCGGTGGACGAGGTCGTCCACGCGCGGCACGGCCGGTACGGCGTCGACTACCCGGAGCACGCCTACGCCGGGAAGGAGGCCCCGGTCGTCGCCGAACTGCGCGATCGGCTGGTCGAGTTGGTCGCCGCGGGCCGGGATGTGGTGTGGGACCACGGGTTGTGGCCGCGCGAGGACCGCGAGGCGATGAAGAGCCTGGTGGAGTCGGCCGGCGGCCGGTGGCGGCTGCTGTACTTCCCGGTCGGGCGCGACGAGTTGCTCCGCAGGCTGGCCGAGCGCAACCGGCGCGGGGACGCGAACGCGCTGATCGTGACGCCGGAGGCCCTGGACGACTTCTTCGCGCGCTTCGAGGTGCCTCAGGGCGAGGGCGAGGAGATCGTGGAGCCGAACCGGCCCTGACCCGGCGGTGCGCCGGGCGCGCCGACGACCGCCGGACCGGGGCGGCCGGGATGGGCGGACTGCGGGAAGGCGTTCCCGACCGGGTGTGAGCGTCTTGATCCTCAGATGACATTGAGGGTGGTGGACTGCGAGGTCTGGCTGCCGATGGAG
This sequence comes from Kitasatospora sp. NPDC056783, assembly GCF_042789895.1. Taxonomy (NCBI): domain Bacteria; kingdom Bacillati; phylum Actinomycetota; class Actinomycetes; order Kitasatosporales; family Streptomycetaceae; genus Kitasatospora; species Kitasatospora sp. NPDC056783. The sequence goes on along the minus strand of NZ_JBHUAF010000056.1, from coordinate 28,240 downwards.
AACTGGACGCTGGTGGGCCCCACGGGGGTGCCGGCGCCGGCGCTCACGCAGACGTACATCATCGATGTCGCGCCGTTGGCGGGGATGTCCAGGTCGACGTTGGTGAAGGTCAGCGACTGCCCGTCGGCGGAGACGATTCCCGTGTACACGGTGGTGGTTCCGCCGGAGTCCCGGACGGTCAGTTGGTGATCGGGGGCGCCAGGGGTGCCGAACCGCGTGCCGGCGTCGAGGGGAAGCGTCACGGTGACGATCTGCGCGGGAAGGCTCTGCGACCCGTCATTGCGCACTTCCACGCCCGGGTACGTGGGTGCCCCGCTCCGCGGGGCGTCCTGGAGGGCGCCGCTCGGCGACACCGTGAAGGCCGGATTGACGATGACCGGGTTGGAAGGCGAGGTCTGGCCCGCGACGGTGAAGGACACACTGCTGGTCCCGAGCGGGGCGCTGCTCCCGGCACTCACGGCGACCCACAGCGTGGACGTGTCGGGCAGTTCCAGGTCCACGTTCGAGAAGGTGAGCGACAGCCCGTCCGCGGAGAGGGTTCCCATGTACGCGGTTGGCGGCTGGGGGTGGTTCTGGACGGTCAGTTGGTGGTCGGGGACGGTCTGCGACCCGAAGTGCAGCCCCTGACCGGCAGGCAGCGTGACCGTCACGGACACCGGGGCGATCGCCACGCTCGCTTCGACCCGCACCCCCGGGTACCCGACCGCTTCGCCCTGGACCAGCTCGATGTCGGGCGGTCCGCCCGGCGTCACCGTGAACTCGACCCAGTGCACGACCACTTGGCCGTTGCCGCCGTTGGTGCGCTGGCCCCCGCCGACGCCGACACCGGACCGGTAGTCCGGGTCGCTGCCCCCGGCAGCGGTGCCACCGGTGTACCGGGAGGGAGCGGCCTGGCCGGCTTCGGTGCTGCCCGCGGTGACGGTCGGGGCCAGGTACCCGGATCCTCCGCCTCCGACGCCGGGGACCTGGTGGGCGTCGTTGGAGTTGGCCTGGCTCGATCCGCCGCCGCCGCCGAAGTAGCCGCCCCCTCCGCCGCCACCGCCCATGGTGAACGTCCCCGTGATCTGCGCCGATCTGCCTCCGCTCAGGGCTGTGCCGGGTGCGCCGGCCGCCGCGCCGCCCGTGCCGGCGTGGCCGCCTGCCGTCTGGGTGCCCGGAGCCCCGTTGCGGGAGTTCTTGTGGCCTCTGGTCGAACCTGACGCTCCGCCGCCTCCGCCAGGTCCGACGTCCGCGTTGCGGGTGCCGGTGGCCCCACCGCCGCCGCCGGCGACGACCAGGGCGTGGGGCTGCGCGAACGAGCTGGTGAACACGCCCGACAGGCCGCCCCCGGAACCGCCCGGGTAGGCCGCGTTGTTTCCGGCTCCGCCCTGGCCGTAGGTGCCCGCGGACGAATTCGCCCGACCACCCTGGCCGACGACGACCAGCAGCCTCTGGCCGGGCACCACGGCGACGGTCCCCCTGCTGAAGCCACCGCCACCGCCGCCGCACCCCGCGTTCACCTGGCTCGTCGTGCCCCAGGTGCCACCGCCTCCGGCGCCCCAGGCTTTGATGTCGATGGTGGTGACCCCGGACGGCACGGTGAAGTACTGGTCGGCGCCGGTGTAGGCGAAGTGCTGGGTGACGGTTGTCTGGGGCACGGTGTGCCGTCCCTTCTACAGATCAGCAGGTCGGTCGTGTTCGCTTGTGCTCCTGCTACACCGCGTGGGTCACAGGCGCGGTCGGGTCTGCGGACGCGTCGCGTGGTCGCGGAGTCCCGGCTTGCCGCGGCCCGCTGTCCTTCCGGGCGGAGGTCGTGCTGCCGCCGGGCGGCTCAGACGATGTCGAGGGTGGTGGACGGCGAGGTGCGGGTGCCGAAGGAGAACTCGACGTCGGTGGACCCCAGCGGCGCGGTGTCGTCGGCGCTCACGCAGACCCACATGACCGACTGTGAGGTGGCGGTGGGGATGGCGAGGTCGACGTTGGTGAAGGTGAGCGTCAGGCCGTCGGGGGAGATGCTTCCCGGGTAGGGGGTGTCGTTGCCGTCGGCGTCGCGGATGGTCAGCTGGTGGTCGGGGGCTGCCACCGTGCCGAACCGCAGGCCGGACCCGGTCGGCAGGGTGACGGTGACGGTCTGTGGGGGGACGGCGCTCGTGCTGTTGCCGGTCACCTCCACCCCGGGGTACCTGAGTGCCGTTCCTCCCCGTGCCAGGGTCAGTGGGGTGCCGGCCGGCGAGATGACGAAGTCCGGTCGGACGACGATCGTGGTCGACGGGCAGGCCTTGCCTCCCACGGTGAAGGCGAGGCTCGTCGTACCGGGCGCGGCGCCGTGGTCGGCGCTCACCGCGACCCACATCACCGTGCTCCCGGGCATGTGCAGGTCGACGCCGGAGAAGTGGAGGGACGATCCGTCCGGGGAGAGGGAGCCGGTGTACGGGGTCTGCTGCCCGGCGGCGTTCTGCACGGTCAGCTGGTGGTCGGCGAGGATCTGCGTTCCGAACAGCAGACCGGCGCCGGCCGGCAGCGTCACCGTCACCTCCACCGGTGCGAACGCCACCCCGGAATCCACCCGTACCCCCGGGTACCCGACCGCTCCGCCCTGCGTCAGGTCCACGTCCGGCGGTCCGCCGGGCGTCACCGTGAACTGGGACCACTGCAGCACCACCTGGCCGCGGTGGCCCGCCTCGCCCACGGGCGACTGGTAGAGGGGGTCGCTCTGGCCGCCCGCCCGGGAGCCGTTGCCGGGAAGGCTCTGGCCGCCGGTGACGCCGGGGCCTCCCACGAAGCCGCTGCCGCCCGCCCCGCCGCTGCTCCAGTCGCCCCTGGCGCCGGCGACGGTGGTGCCTCCGCCGCCGCCCGCGTACCCGGCGCCTCCGCCGGTGCTGCTACCGGCGCCCCCTCCGCCTCCTCCGCCCATGCCCGCGATCGGCACCTGGCCCCCGTGGACCACGTAGCTGGTGCGGGCGCCGTTCTTCTCGTACGTGGTCGCGTCGACGCCGTTGCTGCCGTTGTTGCCGCCGCGTCCCCCCAGGCTGCGGTAGCCGCTGGACTCGGCCGCGCCGGCGCCGCCGGTGGCGCCCGATGCCCCGCGTGCCGGCGTCCCGGTCCACCCGAGCCGGGAGGCGTCCCGCCCGTCGAGACCGGCGGCGCCGCCACCGGCGCCGGCCCGCGCGCCGGGGACGTCGGCCGCGGAGCACGCTCCGCCTCCTCCGGCGATCAGGAGCGTCTGCCCGAGGCGCCGGCTGTACAGGCCGCTCATGCCGCCGCCACCGTGCTGGCCGCCGCCCAGGTCGACCACGACCGCCAGGACCTCGCCCGGCACGACGTCGATGTCGCCGCCGGCGAAGCCGCCACCTCCTCCGGTGCCGGGTCCCGCGCCGCCGCCGCCCCAGCAGCGGGCGTTGATCGTGGTGACGCCTGGCGGGACGGTGAAGTTCTGGACGCTGCCGGTGTGGTCGAAGCGTTGGACGTGGGTGTAGGGGGCGAGGGGTGCGGACATCATGGCGGGGATCGCCTGGGTCATGGCGTAGCGTCCTTTCCTTGCAGATCGGCGAGGTCGGTCGTGGTGTGCCGGCGCCCCGCGGCGGCGTGACGGCCGCCGACACGGTCGAGCTCCGGCCGCCCGGTGGGGCTCTCGTGGTGAGCCGGGTCTTCGAGGGCCCGGTCCACGTCCGCGGCGGTTGACGGCGGTCGCGGCTCGCGGCGGTTCCACCCCGGGTCGGCCGAAGGCGTCGGCCCGGTACGGTTGTTGAACATCCGTCTCATCCAGCTCAGGGCGGACGAGCGGGGCCGAGCCGCAGTGGGAACGCCGTCCCGGGCCGGGCCGTCGTCCTCGGGGGCGCGGCCCGTACCGCCGCCGTCGGGTGAGCCGGTGACGCGCCCGCCGGTGGCGTCGCGGGTGTGGACCTCGGCCAGTGACTCGATGGCCTCACACCACAGGTCCAGGTCGGGGGCGGCGCTCAGCTCGGCGGAGCGGGCCAGGGCCCGGCGGGAGGCACGGGCCCAGGTGTCCGGGTCGCGCAGGGACCGCAGCGCGTCGATCCAGGCGTTGGGGTCGTCGCGGTAGGCGAAGATCCCGGCCGAGCCCATGGCTTCGACGAGCCCGGGGGTGGGGTGGGCGATCACGGGGATGCCGGAGGCGAACGCCTCGACCGCCACCCGTCCCCACGACTCGTACAGGCTCGGCATCAGCACCACCCGTGCCTGGGCGTAGACGTGCTCACGCATGCGGTGCCCCGGCACCGAGTCGACCACTTCGCAGTTGGGCAACCGCGGCGGTGGCATCACCTGCTCGCCGTAGGCGCCGCGCACCCCGCGGAACCTCCACTCCGGTGTCCAGGCGGCGATCCGCCAGAACAGGTCGCCACCCTTGTCGGCGTTGAGGTTCACCAGCGTCACGCACTCGCCGGGCTCGGTGCGGTACTCCTCCGAGATCACCGGAGGGCGCACCACGATGCTGCGCCTGGGCAGGAACTCCGGCGGGAACCGGGCGTAGAAGATCTCGCCGTCGCGCCTGATCCACTCGCTGTTGTAGACCACGAGGTCCGCCCCCGCCGCGTTGTGGAAACTCGTGGCGAAGTTGTCGTGGCAGATCACCGTGAACGGGATGGAACGCTCCCGCGCCACCCCGGCCAGCAGGGGCACGTTCTCGTAGTGGGAGACCAGGACGTCCGCCCGGCCGGCCCGGGCGACGAAGTCGATGCCCTCCTGGAAGGGCACCACGTGCACCCCGTCGATCTCGTACGTCCGGTGGCTCTTTCCGGGGTGCGACAGCCAGACCTCCACCCGGTGCCCGCGTTCGGCCAGCGGACGCAGCATCGAGTGGAGCATCCACTCCGAGCCGGCGTTGTGGTCCGGTGGATAGCCGTACACCCGGGCCACGATCGACCTGCGTCGCGCCGCCGGTACCGTGGCCCGCCCGTACGGGCGGGGTGCCACTGTGTCCACCCGCCAGCCCCTTCGCATGAGGATTGATATGCCAAATATCGGACAAATCGTATCTTTTCGCCGCCCCGCACTCGGGTGTCACCGCGCGGGCTCGGGCGGGGCCCGTCCGGGTGCGAGCCCGCGAGCCCGTGGCGGCGGCCCTGGAGGGGCGCGGCTGTATGGGCGAGATTCCGATGGACGGTCATGCGTCACATGATCGGTTGGTATGCATGCTGCCCGATGGCTACTCGGTGCGAGGCTTGGAGGTCGCCGCGTGTACGGCAATCGGGTCACGTTCTCCCCGGGGTCCGACCCCACGGATGCCGCCCGGGCCGATGCGGTCGGAGCCGGTGCCGACCCCCTGGCGCAGATCACCGGGTGGACACCGGAACGGAGTTTCCTCGGCCTCCGCGGCGTCTACGGGCGGCAGGTGACGCCGCCACCGGAGCCGTCCGACCGCGAAGTCGCCGACGGGCACCCGGGCAGCGGGTGCGAGAACACGTCCACGGCCGCGCGCGTGGCTCTGGCGAGCGATGTCGTGGCCCGGTGGACCGAACCGTACCCGTGTCCGTCGCGGTCCTGCGGACCACCGGTGAACCACGACTGACAGTCGATCCACAACGAAAGGACGGTACGTCATGACCCAGGAAACCGATCCCTCCATCCTGGAACCCGCCATCGCGGTCGAGCCCCCGGCGGCCCTCGCGGAGATCGCGGGCGCACCCCTCGCTCCCTACACCCACGTCCGACGCTTCAACCATTCCGGCAGCGTCGAGAACTTCACCGTCCCGCCGGGCGTCACCACGGTCGACGCCCGCTGCTGGGGCGGCGGAGGGGACGGAGCCGGCACCGGGGGCGGGGGCGGTTTCGTCTCCGGGAACATCGCCGTCGAACCGGGGGAGACCCTGCGGGTCGTCGTCGACCTGGGCGGAGGCCCGACCGGCGGGGGCGGCATGAGCGGCCTGTACAGCCATCGGCTGGGGCGCACGCTCCTGATCGCCGGAGGCGGCGGAGCGAGTCTCCACGGGTCGAACAACCCCGACGCCGCCAACCTCCGAGGCGGTGCGGGCGGCGGCGCCGGCGGCGGCGACGGTCAGGGCTACTCACGGGGCGGGTCACCGGGGACGCCGGCGCACGGGGCGTCGGGTTCGACGGGCGGTGGCGGCGCGCCCCGGTACGAGCAGTACGGGGGACGCGGCGGCAACACCGGCGAGAACGGCGGCGCCACCGGGAAGGGAGGCCCCGGAGGCCAGATTCCGATCCCCGGAATGGGCGGAGGCGGGGGCGCCGGCTACGGCGGCAACACGGGTGGGGGCGCCGGTTACGCGGGCGGCGGAGGCGGCATCGCCCTCGGCAACGCGCAGAGCGCGTACTTCAGCGGCGGCGGCGGTGGCAGCAGCTTCGTGTACGGCCCCGGTGTGACCGGAGGAAGCACCGTGGCCGGCAGCGGGACCCAGGCCGGTGGCAAGGACGACCCCCTGTACCAGTCCGGCGTCGGTGACGCGGGCCGGCGCGGTCAGGTGGTGCTGCAATGGTCGGAGTTCACACTGACGCCCGGCGGACCGCCGGACGTGGAGCTGACGCAGGGCGGACCCGTCGGCTACCCGGGAGTACAGGTCAAAGCCGACACCGCCTTCGCCCCCGTCTCGGTGACCGTGACCCTTCCCCCCGGCCGCGGTCTGCTGTTCGGCACCCAGACGATGGCCGACCACCAGCTGACCGTCATGGACGCCGGCGGGACGACGACCCCGTACCTGGGGACCCTGTCGGAGGACGGGACCTCGCTCGTCTTCTCGAACGTGGACCTGGCGCTGCCCGGGACGAGCGTGATGTGGGTCGCCGTGAGCGCCGGCCACGACGCCCCGACCGGAGCCACCAGCCTGACCTCCAACGTCGGGGGAAAGACCTCCCCCTCCACGACGGTCGTCGTCAAGCCGGGATTCACCGTGTCGCCGGGCGGAGACCCGGTGACCGTGGAACGGGGCGGAGCGCCCAAGTACCCGGGCGTGACGGTGCGCAACAACGGGACGAGGGACATCCCCCGGCAGACGGTCACCGCGGTCCTCCCGGCCGGCAGCGGCCTGCGGTTCGGCACGCCGGCCACCCCCGATCACCAGCTGACCGTCATGGACGCCGCCGGGACCACCACCCCCTACGCGGGGATCGTCTCCGCCGACGGCCGGACCCTGACCTTCTCCGGCGTCGACCTGGCCGTCCCCGACGACGGGTCGCAGTCGGTCATGTGGGTCTGCGTGAGCGCCTCCGACGACGCCCCCACGGGCACCACCAGCGTGGAGTTCTCCGTCGGCGGCCGGACCTCGCCGTCCACGACCATCGACGTCATCTGAGGAACGCGGCGGCGCCCCGTCCGCTGCCGGGCCCCGCGATCCCGGCGTGGAGCCCGGCGCCGTACGAACGTCGTGTCCTCCGCCGTGACCGGAGGCCGGACCGTACCATGCGGTCCGGCCCTCGTCGCGTCCACCGCCGTCGGTGCGTCATCCTGGTGACCCCGGCCGGTTCCGGCCCGGGCAAGGACGTCCTCTACGTGGTGAGGTGCCCCATCAGCGGGAAGAACGGATCGGCGCTGGCCGCATGGCTGCGCGGCCTGGACGTGGCCGGGTTGGAGCGGGTGCTGGCGGCGCGCCCGGACGCCGTGTCGGCTCCGGAGCCGAGAGCGGTCGGTGAGCTGGCGGACCGTCTTCAGCGTCCGGCGTCCGTGGCGTCGGTCCTGCCCCGGCTCACGCTGGCGTGCCTACAGGTGGCGGAGGCCGTCGCCGCGCGGACGGCCGTGTCACGGGACGACCTGGCGGGCTTCCTGGACGCGACACGCGGTGACCGCGCCGACGGACTGGACGCCGCCCTGGAGGAGTTGGCCGATCGCGCCCTGGTGTGGCCGGCCGACGACGGGCGGTTGCACATGGTGGCGCCGCTGCGGGACGTGTGGCGCTCGCCGCTGGGGCTGGACGCGCCGCTCGTGCGGCTCCTCGCGGGCACCAACTCCGACGAACTGGGCCGCATGGTGGCGAAGCTCGGTGTCAAACCCGCCGCCAACAGGAAGCAGGAGCGGCTGGCGGCGCTGGTCGACCACCACGGTGATCCGGCCCGGATCGCCGCGTTGATGGCCAAGGCGCCCGCAGCCGCCCGGAGACTCCTCGAGCAGCGGGCACGTGAGGCTCCGGAGCGACCGGGCTTCATCGTGTTCGGTGCTCCGCGGCTCGCCTCCGAGCCCGGCGAGCAGTGGGCGTTGGAGCGGGGGCTGCTGATCCGGGACCACCGCTGGAACGGGCCGGCCCGGATGCCCGCGGAGGTGGCGCTCGCACTGCGCGGCTCCGGCTGGCACGCCCCGTTCACCCCCGTCCCGCCCGACGTGCGGTCCATGCCCGTCACCGCCTCGGAGATCGAACGGGAAGCCGCGGCCGCCTCGATGGCGTTCGCCGCCCACGCCGTGTCCGTCCTCGGGGTGTGCGCCGCCGCTCCACCGGCCCGGCTCAAGGCCGGCGGGGTCGGTGCCCGTGAGGTCTCCCGGATCGGCAAGGCGGCCCAGTGCGACGAGTTCCCGGTACGCCTCGTGCTGGAGGCGGCGAGCGCGGCCGGCCTGCTGGCGCGGGACGGCGACCGGGTCGCGGCGACCGCGTCCTACGACACCTGGGCCGAGCAGGAACCGGCCGACCAGCTCGCGGTGCTGCTCCGGGCCTGGTGGGCGCTGCCGCTGACCCCCGGCGGGAGCCGCGACGAGGACGGCAAGGCCCTGCCGGCGCTCGCCGGGGCACCGCCCTGCGGAGGCTGCCTACAGGCCCGGCACGGATTGCTCGCGGCCGCGTCGCGGCTCCCGGCCGGCGAAGGCGCGGCGAACTCCGCGGACCTGGGGGAGCTGCTCGGGTGGCTCCGCCCGCTCGCCGACGAACTCCCGCAGGACGTCACGCCGTTCGGGACCTTGATCCGGGAGGCGGAACTGCTCGGCGCACTCGCCCTCGGGGCGGTGTCCCCGATCGGGGCCGCCCTGCGCGCCGACGACGCCGAAGCCCTGACGGACGCCTGCCGACGACTGCTGCCCGCCGCCAGCGGGACCGCCCGCTTCGGCAGCGACCTCACCGCCGTGGTCTCCGGCACGCCGTCGGCGCACCTCCTCGCGCTGCTGGACTCCGTCGCGGACCGGGAGAGCACCGGTGCGGCGTCCGTCTGGCGGTTCGGCCCGGCGGGCGTCCGCCGTGCCCTCGACGCGGGCCTGACCCCCGAGGCCTTGACGGCCGATCTGGCCGCCGTCGCCGTCGAACCGCTCCCGCAGCCGCTCTCGTACCTGATCCACGACACCGCGCGGGGCCACGGCCGGGTGCGCGTCGTCGCCGCGGCGTGCGTGATCCACGGTGAGGAGCCCGCCCTCCTGGCCGAGTTGGCCGCACACCGCAAGCTCGCCCCGCTCGGGCTGCGGCTGCTGGCACCGACGGTGCTGATCAGCCGGACCCCGCCGGACAAGACGCTCGCGGCACTGCGGGCCGCCGGCTACGCCCCCGTCGCCGAGAAGCCCGACGGGTCCGTCCGCGTCGAGCGGGCCCAGCGCCCCCGCGCGGCGAGTCCGGTCCCGCCCCCGCGTCCGTCCGGTGGCAGGCTCCGCCCGCGACGGACGGACGACCGGACCGCGGGCGACCGGACCGCGGACGTTCGCACCGCCGTCGACCTGCGCGCCCTCGCCACCCGTCTGCGGGGCGCCCCGCAGGAGTGTCCGGAGCCCGACCCGGACGACGGCCGCCCCTACGACAGCGACACCGAGGAGCTCATCGCCGGGTACGCGCGCAACCTCTCCTTCACGGATGTCCGCCAGCTGGCCCACGCCGTCGACAACGGGCAGGCCGTCACGGTCGAGTACGTGGCCACGTCGGGCAACACGACCGTCCGCACGCTCGACCGACTCGAACTGGATGCCCCCTACCTCCACGCCTGGTGCCACCTGCGGAACGACGAACGGATGTTCACCCTCTCCCGCATCCACGGAGTGATGCCCCCGTAGCCCGGGACACCACTCCACGGCGGGTGGGCAGGACGCCCCCAGGGAGCGCCCCGCCGGGTCTTCCGTCAGGGCTGCTCGAAGACGACCTCCGGGTACGCCGGTGACGGGCGGTCGAGCAGCCGCTGGGGGACGCCCTTCAGGTGCAGGTCGAAGAAGGCGCCGACGTAGGTCCGGGTGATCTTCTCGGCGCGCAGCGGGGCGAGTGTCGCCTCGGGGGCGGGAAGGCCCGCGCGGGCCTCGATGAGCGGGCCGTCGGTGAAGCTGCCGTGGTCGGATCCGGTGACGGACAGCCAGCGCTTCCAGCCGTCCATGCGGGTCCAGGCCTCGTTCCAACTGGTGTCCCAGCCCGAGGGGTTGTGGACGGACCGGGTGCCGAGCAGCAGGAAGGGCCGGCCGTCCAGCCCGGCTCCGGGGGTCGGGTCGAAGAACTCGCCGTCCATGTTGATCCCGGCGCGGATCCGGCGGTCGGCGGCCATGGCGGTGGCCGCGGCGTTGCCGCCGATGGAGTGCCCGGCCATGCCGATCCGGTCCCGGTCGATCATGCGGGCGTACGGCCAGGCGGGGCGGGGGCCGGTCAGCCGGTCGAGGACGAATGCGACGTCCTCGGTCCGGCTCGGGGGGACGGCCGCGACGGTGGCGTCGTCCGGGTCCTGGCAGATGGCGCAGGCCAGGGTGCGCCCGTCCGGGAAGGCGGTGCCGGAGGTCTCGTAGGTGTGGTCGACGGCGGCGACGACGTAGCCGCGGCTCGCCAGGTCCTCGGCGAGGCCGGTGAGGGTGGCACGCGGGAGCGTGAAGCCGGGGGAGAGGACGACGAGCGGGAACCTGCCCGGCGCCGGGCTCGCGTCGGTGCGCGCCCACGGGTGGAGGCCGGTGATCGCCTCGGCGGGCAGGTCGGCACCGGGTGCCTGGAAGTCCAGCAGCAGCCGGGCCTCCTGCGTGGTCAGGTACGGGGCCGCCGGGCCGCCCGTCCCGGGGCGGGCCGGGTAGTACATCGACACCATCAGCTGCCGCGCCCCGGCGGACGGCACCCACGGGTCCGGGCGGTCCCCGTCGACGAGGTGCAGGGTGCCGCGGCCGACGGCGTGTGGCCCCGTCGGCCGGGGCAGGTCGGGACGTGCGGCGGACGCCTCCGCGACGGGGGCGGCGGAGGAGGGGGCGGCGGTGGTGCCGGCGATCACGGGCGCGGGTGCCGCGAGCGCCGAACTCGCCCCGGCGATCGGTAACGGCAGGACGACGGCGAGGGCGGTGGCCACGGCGGCGCGACGGAGTCTGGTCATGTCCGAACGGTAGGCGGCGCACGGCCGTTGGGGCCTCGCCACGAAGGCTGAGGTGGTGTCACCCCTCGGAGGTAGCGACGCATCGCCTCCGGGGAGGACGGGAGCGCGCCGGTCCCGGCCGGACGGCGGGGACGTGGGCGGCGGGTGTACGGCGGATCGCGTACCTGGTGGCGATAGCTCGGGGCTCTCGCCGGTGAAGTGGTCCTCGCCGCGCGAGTCGAGGGGCGAATGCGGGCCGGCGGCGCCGGGGCTGGATATGCTGCCTCGCCCGGGAGGTGTCCGCGACCGGAGTGGGAACAAGGGCCCCGACGATCCTCGTCGCGGTCAGTCGTGGGCGCCCGGCGTTTCACCCGGCCCACTGCCGGGCGCCGCACTTCAAGACGTGACGAGGAGAACGCGATGCCGCTTGAGGGCGAGTACGAGCCGAGTACGGCACAGTGGGTGCGCGATCAGGTCGAACTGTACGAGAGCTCGGGCGGGACAGAAGGGACAACGCTCCTGGACACGGGACTGCCCGTGATCATCCTCACGGTGCGCGGAGCGAAGAGCGGCAGGATCCGCAAGACCCCGGTGATGCGCGTGGAGCACGAGGGGCGGTACGCGGCCGTGGCCTCGAAGGGCGGCTCCCCCCGGCACCCGGAGTGGTACTTCAACATCACGTCCGACCCGCACGTGGAGCTCCAGGACGGGCCCGAGCGCCAGGACATGACGGCCCGTGAGGTCACCGGGGACGAGCGGGCCGAGTGGTGGGAGCGCGCGGTCGCCGCGTATCCGCCGTACGCCGAGTACCAGGAGAAGACGGACCGGGTGATTCCCGTCTTCGTGCTGGAGCCCGCGCGCTGACCGGACGTGCCGCCGGCGTGGGAAACGCCACACTTGCGGTCCTGAGCGTGCCGGTGCTCGCCACCCGGCCGACGGCGAAGGACACTGATCGCCGTGACTGATGTACGAGAGACCCTGGATTACCAGACCTTCGGGCGGGCGGTGCGCGAACTCGCGCAGACGATCGCCGACGACGGCTTCGAGCCCGACCTCGTCCTGAGCATCGCCCGCGGCGGGGTGTTCGTGGCGGGCGGTCTGGCGTACGCGCTGGACTGCAAGAACATCCACCTGGTGAACGTCGAGTTCTACACGGGCGTGGGCACCACTCTCGACATGCCCGTCATGCTGGCGCCGGTGCCCGCCGCGATCGACTTCACCGACAAGAAGGTGCTGATCGCCGACGACGTCGCCGACACGGGCAAGACCCTGAAGCTGGTGCACGACTTCTGCCTCGACCACGTCGCCGAGGTCCGGTCCGCCGTCATCTACGAGAAGGCGCACTCGCTGGTGAAGTGCGAGTACGTGTGGAAGCGGACCGACGACTGGATCGAGTTCCCGTGGTCGACGGAAGGGCCGGTCGTCAAGCGCGACGGCCAGGTGCTCGACGCCTGACCGGAGACGACTTCGACGGCTGAGCCGGGCCCGGCGGCAGCGCGGGCCCGGACGCCGCCCGCCGCGCGGCGGTTGGTAGCGTGATCGCCGTGACGGAAGCCGAAGCCCTGGAACAACTGGAGCACCTGGTACTGACCCCCGGCGAGCGGGCCGGCGGGGTCGGGGTCGACCGTGTGATGTTCACGATGGACTGGCCCGGTGAGGATGAGCCGGGCCTGCTGGCGGCGTTCGTGGCCGGGCGGGTACGGGCCTTCGGGGTGGAGCCGACGGGTGTCGACACCGACGCCGTCCGCCGCGAGGCCGAGGCCGACCCGGCGCTGCGCCGCGGCGACCTCCCGGTCCGCCAGCTCGATCATCTGGCCGGCGTGCTGGCCGAACTCGGCTGCGCCCTCCTGGTGTGGGACAACGGCGCCGACGCCTACGAGGTCCTGGTCGCGCCGGCCGGTGAGCACGAGTCGGCCGGGTTGACGTACCAGGGCTTCCCGGTGCGGGCCTGGGGCTCGGAGTCCGGTGCGGCCCTGGTCAGCCTGGACTGCCCGGGTTGTTCGCAGATGCTGGTCTGGGAGCTGCCGTCGACCGAAACCCTGGTCGGCGAGCACTGCTTCTGCGGCACCCCGCTGTTCGACGCCGAGGGGCGGCCCCTGCCCGGCGTCACCCTCCACGACTGAGCCGTCCCCTGGGGGCTACCGTGGCGGCATGATCGTGGACGAGACGGGAAGCGGCGCAGTACGGGGCGGCGTCGCCGGTGTGCGGAACTTCCGGGACGCCGGGGGAGTCGGCTCCCTGCGCGAGGGCCTGCTCTACCGCTCCGGCGCGCTGCGCGAGTTGGCCGCCGACGGCGCGCGGTCCCTGGAGGGCCTGGGCGTGCGCACGGTCGTGGACCTGCGCAGCCTCCCCGAGGTCGCGGCCGGGCCGGACGCGCTGCTCGGCACCGGCCTCGCGTACGTGCACGCCCCGGTGTTCGCCGAGCAGCGCTGGCCGGACGACCAGCTGGAGCTCTACCCGGCGATGGCCGAGCACGCCGGGAGGTCCGCGGTCGCGGTCCTCCGCGGGCTCATCGCGCCCGGTGGTCCGGCCGTCCTGGTGCACTGCGCCTCGGGGAAGGACCGGACCGGCGTGGTGATCGCCGTGATCCAGACGCTGCTGGGCGCGACCGAAGCCGAGGTCACCGGGGACTTCCTGCGGACGAACGCCGAGTTGGGCCTGACCGCCGCGACCTCCGCCGCCACCGCGGGGCACGGCAGCCGACCGGTCGCCGCCGGCCATCTGCGGCGGGCGCTGGTCTGGATCCGCAGCCACCACGGCTCGATCCCGGCCTATCTCGCCGCGCACGGTGCCCGGCCTTCGGAGCTGGAGGCACTGGAGGCACTGACCCGGGTCGCCGGTCCGGCGGTGCCGCCGCGCCGGCTCCCGGCCAGGCCCTAGTAGTAGCCCTTGGTGCCGTCGACGAGCTCACGGACGATGTCCGCGTGCCCCGCGTGCCGCCCGGTCTCCTCGATGAGGTGGATCAGTATCCAACGGAGGTTGGCGCTGCCGTCGCGGAAGTCGGGGTGGCGGCCGATGTCGTCCAGGGAGGCCGCGGCGACGATCTCGTTACTGCGGGCGCACTGGGCCTCGTACTCGGCGAGGAGCTCGGCGAGCGGCCGGCCGCCGGTGTGCCAGTCGGCGTCCTCGCTCGACTCGTCGAACGCCGGGTTCTGCTTCTTGTCGCCGCCGAGGAAGACCACCTCCAGCCAGATGTGCTCGGTCCAGCGCATGTGGGAGACGAGACCGGCCATCGTCATGGCCGGGGAGGTCGGGATGACGGCGCGGTGCGCGTCCTTGTCGTCCAGCCCCTCGCACTTCCAGCGCAGGATCTGCCGTTGCAGGTCCAACCAGCCGATGAGCGCGGTCCGTTCGTCCGCTTGGCGTGGCGGGCGTTCCAGGTTCGATGCCATACCGGCGCACGTTACCGGGTCGGTCGGGGGGAGGCATCCGGATTTTCGGGGCAGCCTTCGGCATCCTCCTTCCGCACCTGTGGTCGGTGGCTGGTGGCGCTCGACGGGCCTGGTGGGCGCCGACGCTTCGGAAGCCGGTGAAGAGCCCTTCCTGACAGCTGAGGCGGGCGAACTCGCCGGGATCGGGCCGGTTCCACTGCCGGTGGTGAAAAGAACGGGAGACGGAATCCGCGGGGATTCACGGCGGGGCCGCCGAATTCGGAACCGGTTCACGTGAGACGCCCGGCCGGGAAGAGCCCGGCCGAGCGTCTCACCGATTTCTCGCGGCCGGCTTCCCCGGACATGCGCCGGGAAGCCACAGGACAACGAGCGGGCCATGACCCGTTCGCGTGGCCCTGAGGCCTGCCCCGCAGCGCTGGTCCTCCAGCAGCCGCCTCGGCCGGGCGTACGAGGCGGCGATCCGCTCGGCGCCTCCCCGGGGCTCGGCCAGCCGTCAGGGGCTGTTCACCTGCCCGTTCACCGGAGGTCCCGGTTGATCGCATATTGATAACGGGTCTGGTCCGAAGTGCGGGTCCGGCCACCCCTCCGGCCCGTGCGCAGTGAAAGGAAATGAGCCATGGAACGCAGATCTCTGCTCGGCGCCACCGCCGGAGCACTGATCCTCGGAGGCCTCGCCCAGGGGACCGCCTCGGCGGACTCCGGCCGGGGCAACGGCCAGGGCGACGACAACGACCAGGGCAAGGGCGGCAACGGCGACGGCAACGGCGGTCTGGTGACGTCGTTCAACGTCATCAGCGACATCCAGGGCGACCTCGGCGACTTCGCCCAGGCCCTCAAGGACATCAAGGCCACCAACCCGCGCTCCACCGGCCTGGCCGTCGCCGGTGACATCACGCCGCGCGGCTACGACTTCGAGTACGCCGAGGTGCAGAAGGTCCTCGACCAGGGCCCCAAGCCCCGCGAGATCGCCTGGGCCATCGGCAACCACGAGTTCTACGTCCCCAAGTGGTCCGACCCGAACACGCTCGCCCAGAGCACCTGGCCCAACGGCACCACCGAGGACTCCCTCTTCCGCAGCTTCTACCGCTTCGCCAAGCGCTCCTCGATCTACGCGGAGACGACCTTCGGCGGCATCCCCGTGCTGACGCTGGGCACCGAGCGCTACATGCACTTCCACGACAAGGCGCTGTGGGACGAGGTGTGGATCAGCGACGCCCAGTTCCAGTGGCTGGAGGAGCGCCTCCAGTACTGGACCCGGCGCCGGAAGCCGGTCATGGTGATCACCCACCACCCGCTGCCCAACACCGTCTCCGGCACCCGCAGCAAGATCTACATGAGCGACTACCTCCAGCCGGACCGCCTCCTCGGCCTGCTCGGGCGCCACCGCGACGTGTTCCTCTTCAGCGGCCACACCCACTGGGACCTCACCCTTTCCGACTGGTACGTGCGCCGCGTCGTGCCCGGCACCGCCAACCTCGACGGCTTCTCGGTGATCAACACCGGCGCCGTCCAGACCGGCTTCGCCGACAACGGGCAGGGCGGCGAGGTCACCGTCCCGGGGCACTTCAACCAGGGCCTCCAGGTGGACGTCCACCGCGACCGCGTCGTCATCAGGGCCCGTGACTTCGCGACGGGGGCCTGGATGAAGCAGGTGTCCGTCCCGCTCTCCACCCGGATCTGACCTCCAGGCGCCCACGGCGGCCCGCATCGACAGTTCCTCACCGAGCTGTCGGTGCGGGCCGCAGGTCGTCGCCCGTGCGGGACGCATGTCGCTTCGATGGCCGAATTCCGGTACGGGATACGTCTGTTGGCGTACTTTTCCGCAGTGCGACGCCCTCGGGTGGGAACCCGGTCGACCCCGGGGCGACCTTCCGGCCCGGGGTCAGGCTCCCCGTGCCGGGCGGGCGGGGCGCCCGCTCGGCTCCGCCGGGGGCGGCGGGTTCTGGCCGATCAGGGCGAGCAGCCCCGGGAAGCGCGCCTCCAGGTCCTCCCGGCGCAGGTGCGCCTTCCTGCTGTTGCCCCGGTCGATCTGCTGGACGAGCCCGGATTCGCGCAGGACTCGGAAGTGGTGGCTGAGGGTGGACTTCGAGACCTCCAGCCCGAAGGACAGGCAGGTCCGCTCGGTGCCCTCCGGCAGTCCCGCGAACTCCTGGACGATCCTGTACCGCAAGGGGTCCGACAGGGCGTTCAGGACCGTAGGGAGCTCCATCTCGTCCCGGCTCGGGTGGCCTTCCGCGTCGACCATCGCTCCGCCTCTCCGTCGCTCGCCGGCCGCAGCCGTGGGCCAGGTTCGATTTGCATGATACCTCTGCCGCCTGAAAACCTTAGGTTCGATAGAAACCGAACCTAAGGTTCGGAGCCCTCCGGAACGGGAGCTTCCCCACCATGGCTGCACAGACCGAATCCCCCCTCGCCGGGGAGGACGCCGGACCCCGGGCGTCAGGGCGCCGGCGGCAGACGCTGATCCTGGCCGCCGTCCTGCTGGCCGTCTTCGTCGTCCCGACGTCCATCTCCGGCACCGGTGTGGCGCTGCCGTACATCGGCTCCGACCTCGACGCCGGCCTGGTGCCCCTGCAATGGGTCGTCAACGCCTTCAACGTGGCGTTCGCGTGCCTCACCCTCGCCTGGGGGTCCATCGCCGACATCATCGGCCGCGTCCGCGCCTTCGCCCTCGGCGCCACCGTCTACGCGGCCGCGTCGCTGGTCAGCGTCTTCGCCGGCGACGTGATCCTGCTGGACGTCGCCCGTGCCCTGGCCGGCATCGGCGGCGCCGCGATCTTCTCCTGCGGCGCGGCGCTGCTCTCCACCGTCTTCGAAGGACCCGCCCGCGGCCGGGCGTTCGCGCTCTTCGGCACCGTCGCCGGCCTCGGCGTCTCCTTCGGCCCGTCGCTGTCCGGCGTGCTGGTCGAGAGCGCCGGCTGGCGCTGGGTGTTCGCCGTGCACGTGATCGTGCTGGCCCTGGTCCTGCTCGCCGTCCCGGCCATGGGCCGCGCCGTGCGGGAGAACCGCGTCGAGGGCGCGCGCGTCGACGTCCTCGGCTCCGCCCTGTTCGTCCTCGCCATGCTGCTGCTCACCACCGGCATCGCGCAGGGCTCGCAGTGGGGCTGGGCCGGACCGGGCGTGCTCGGCCTGTTCGCCGGCACGATCGCCGTCCTCGCGCTCTTCGCCGTGGTGGAGAAGCGCGTGGAGCACCCGATGCTCGACCTGGGCGTCGTCGCCGACCGCCGGTTCCTGGCGCTCTGCCTGGTGCCGGTGGCCGGCTCCTTCGGCTTCGTCACCATGCTGACCTACCTGCCCGGTTACCTCGCCGCCGCCGGAGGCTACTCCAGCGGCGCGGCCGGTGCGGTCATGCTGATGCTGACGGTCCCGATGCTGGTCCTTCCCCTGGTGGCCGCCAAGCTCGTCGCCAAGGGCGTCTCCGCGATGGGCATCATCCGCCTGAGCCTGGTCCTCCTGGTGGTCGGTGTCGTCGGCCTCCAACTCTTCGAGCCCGGGGTGAACCTCTGGCTGGTCGCCGCGCCGATGCTGGTCACCGGCACCGGATACGCCCTCGCGGCGGGCCTCGTCGACGGCCAGGCCCTGGAACTCGTCGCTCCGGAGCGGGCCGGCATGGCCGCCGGCTTCCTCAACACCATGCGGCTCGGCAGCGAGGCCGTCGCCGTGGCCGTCTACGGTTCGCTGCTCGCGACCGTCATCAGCGGCAGGACCCGGGACGACGTCGCCGGCTACGCCGGTGCCGGTGACCCGGCCGCCGTCGCCGGGACCGTCGCGAGCGGCAACATCTCCGGCCCGGCCGGACGGGTCGCCGAGGCGCGGCGCGGCAGCTTCACCGACCTCCTGGTCCACGCCTACGACGGCGCCTTCCACACCGTGCTGTGGGTGCTCGGCGGCGTCTGTCTGGTGCTGCTGGTGCTCGTCGTGGCGCTGTCGGGCGGCCGCGGGACCGAGCGGGCGAAGACCCGCTGACCCCGCGGCCGTACGCGCGGAACAGGACCGCCGGCTACGCGGGCGGGAGCACCTCCGAGAGCGCCTGGAGGACCGGTTCGCGACGGACGTCGATGTGGGCGTAGGAGAGCGCCTCGGCGAGTTTGGGCCGGCCCGAGTAGATGACGCGGCAGATCTCCCGGTGTTCCGCGCAGTGCAGGCGCGGGCCGGCCTCGGTGGAGGTGAGGCGGAACAGCCAGTGCATCAGGCCGAGGGAGGGCTGGAGGGAGGCCTGCAGCAGCCGGTTGCCGGTCATGGTGATGATCTCGGCGTGGAAGGCGGTGTTCTCGGCGGCGATGCCGGCGGCGTCGTCTCGCAGGGTCGCTTCCTCGGCCCGGTCCATGATCTGCCGCAGCGCGGGATGGTGGTGCCCCTGGGCGCAGCGTTCGGCGGCGCGGCCCGCGGCGAACACCTCCAGGCTCAGCCGCAGGTCGAAGAGTTCGTCGACGTCCCTGAGGGTGAGGCGGCGCACGGTGGCGCCGCGCCGCGGCTCGGTGACGACGAGGCCCTCGGCGGCGAGTCGTACCAGTGC
This sequence comes from Kitasatospora sp. NPDC056783, assembly GCF_042789895.1. Classification (NCBI taxonomy): domain Bacteria; kingdom Bacillati; phylum Actinomycetota; class Actinomycetes; order Kitasatosporales; family Streptomycetaceae; genus Kitasatospora; species Kitasatospora sp. NPDC056783. The sequence goes on along the minus strand of NZ_JBHUAF010000056.1, from coordinate 9,169 downwards.
CTCGCGCACCGGGATGCGGGAGACGCCGAGGGACTCGGAGAGTTCGCGCTCGCGCAGCCTGGACCCTTGCGGGTGGCTGCCGGAGTGGATGCCGGCGCGGATGCACGCCACGGCGCGGTCCACGTGGGTCGAGGTGGCGGGTTCGTCGGTCATGCCTGGATCCGGAAGTGGGGGAAGGTCGGCGGGAAGAGGGTGTCGGCGTCCCGGCGCAGGAAGTCGCGTTCGGGGTAAGCCGCCCGCATCTTATCGAAGAGGTGCTGGGCCCGGTTCCGCAGCGCGGGGAGGTCGACGCCGGGGAGCGCGCGGTCCACCAGGACCGGCCGGCCCGCGACGACGGAGTGGGTGGCCTGGCGGGCGGTGCCGCTGAGGAGGAAGGTGCGGACGGGGTCGTCCTGGACGCCGTCGCGGATGTCCGCGAGGTCGAAGGCGACGAGGTCGGCCTGGGCGCCGGGTTCGAGTCGTCCCAGGTCGGCGCGGCCCAGCGCGCGGGCGCCGCCGAGGGTCGCGGCCTCGACGTAGTGCTCGGCGGGGGCCGCGTCGAACCGCTCGTCGACGAGCTTCGCGAGGTGCACGCCGGTGTCCATGCCGCGGACCAGGTCGGGCGGGAAGGAGTCGGTGCCCAGGCAGAGGTTCACGCCGGCGTCCCGGTAGGCGCCGAAGGAGTGCAGGACCGAGCCGTAGCGCAGTGAGGTCAGCGGGCAGTGCACGACGGACACGCCGGCCCGGGCCAGCCGGTCCAGGTCGCCGCGGTCCTCGCCGTGCACCGACGGGTGGCGGTCGACGAGCATGGTGTGGGGGATGAGCAGCCGGGTGCCGAACAGGCCGGTGTCCTCGATGAGCCGGATGGGCGTCACGCCGTGCAGGCGCTCGACCAGTTCGCGTTCCAGGGTGCCCTGGAGGGCGTGCAGTCGCACGAGGACGTCGCGGCCGCGGGCGACGGCGGCCGTCTCGCGCAGCAGGTCCGCGGTCAGGGTCTCGATGCGGCACGGCAGCAGGACGCCGGTGAGCAGCGGGTCCGCGAGCCGGTCGAGGTGGTCGAGGAAGCGGACGGCGTCGGCCAGTCCGGCGCGGCCCCGTTCCTCGTCGAAGGCGACGTCCCGACTGCCGTCCGGCAGTGCCACGTTGACGCCGGAGCGGTAGGCCGGTCCGAGGTAGCCGCGCAGTCCGATGCGGCGTGAGGTCTCGGCCATCGCCACGAGTTCGTCGTACGGCTCGGCCCAGGAGCTGTGCACCTCGGAGGCGATCGGCATGTAGGTGGTGATGCCGTGCAGGGCCAGTTGCGCCAGGGCGAACTCGCGGACGGTGCGCCGTTCTTCGGGGGTGAAGACGTCGTGGCGTCGGTGGTCGAAGTAGTCCCGGGACCACTGGAGTCCGCGGCCGTGGCCGGGGGCCTGCCAGGAGTCGAGGACGAGGTGGTCGATGTCGGTGAGGGCGTCCAGGTCGATCAGACCGGGCATGACGAGCGAGTCACCGAGGTCCAGGTCGGCGTCGACCGGGCCGTCGTAGTCGCGGCCGACGTGGACGATGACGTCGTCCTCCCACACCACCTCCCCGTCGCGCAGCAGGGCGTGGCCGCCGTTCTGGTGGGCGAGGACGTGACGGGCGCGCCAGCGCGTGCGCATGGGACCTCCTGAGGGGGCTGTCGAGTGAGGGGGTGTCGAGTACGGACAACCTAGAGGCTGGCATACCAAGTGGGGAAGAGAGGCGTGCCTGGCGTCCACATCGTGACATCCGGCGCGCCCTGTTGCAGTCGGCCGCGGGGCATCGCCAAGTCGCACATATTCGCAGGTAGAAGCGATTTTTGGCGGCCTCGGTGGCGCTGCGAAGACGTCGCCCGACACGCGGATCGACCTTTTTGTTGCTGTCAGGTCTGGTGGCGAATCCTGATTTCGGTATACCGTCCGGGTCACCCCCCACCCCCAAGCGCCGGAGGACCCGACGTGTTGGATCCGCATGTGCCGCCGAGCCGGACGCCCCCCGCCGCCGCGTCGGAGCCCCGTGCCCAGCAGGCGGCCACAGAGCAGCCGGCCACGCGGCAGGCGGCCACCCTCTCCCCACCGCCCGCCACGACACCCCCGGCACCCGCCGCGGAACCGGCCGGCGCGCGCACCCTCCTCGGCACGGCGTGGCTGCGGATCCGCCGCAGCCGCGTCGCCGTGGGCGCGCTGGTCGTCGTGGCCCTGATCATCCTGTTCGCGATCCTGGCCCCGCTGCTGACGTCCCTCGAAGGCCACGACCCGTACACCTCCCTGACCGGGCCCGACTACCTCGACGAGGTCGACACCCCGGGCCTGCCGCTGACGTACTACCGGTTCCCGTCCCCGGACCACTGGCTGGGCCTCGAACCGGGCCTGGGCCGCGACCTCTTCGCGCGCATGGCCCACGGCGCCCGGATCTCGTTGGTCATCGCGCTGCTGTCCACGCTGGTGTCGGTGTTCCTCGGCACCGTGATCGGCGCCGCCGCCGGATACTTCGGCGGCAAGGTCGACATGGTGATCAGCCGGGTGATGGACCTGTTCCTCGCCTTCCCCCACCTGCTGCTCGTCCTGTCGCTGACCCCGATCCTGCAGTCCCGCCTCGGCGGCACCGCGCTCGACTCCGGGAGCCTGCTGCCGGTCGCCTCACTGGTGATCATCCTGGGCTTCTTCGGCTGGGCGTACCTGGCCCGCATCGTGCGAGGACAGGTGCTGTCCCTCCGGGAGCAGGAGTTCGTGGAGGCCGCCCGCGCCTACGGGGCGTCCCGGCGCAGCGTCATCTTCCGGCAGATCATCCCGAACGTGATGGGCGTCGTGCTGGTCTACGCGACCATGCTGATCCCCACCAACATCACCGCGGAAGCGGCCCTGTCCTTCCTGGGCGTCGGCGTCAAGGACCCCACGCCCTCGTGGGGGCAGATCCTCAACGCGGCCCAGGCCGGCAACTGGTACCTGTCCGATCCGTGGTTCCTCGCCGTCCCGGCGGGCGCGCTCGTGATCACGGTGCTGGCCTTCAACCTGCTCGGCGACGCCGTCCGTGACGCGCTGGACCCCAAGGCCTCCCGCCACTGAACCCACCTCCCCCGCGCTTCGACCCCCTCCGTTCGAGGCGTCCGACGTCCCTCCCACTTCCCCCACCTGTACCTGAGGAGACGCAGTGCAGCGACGCACAGCAGCCGCGGTTGCCCTGACCCTGACCACCGCGATGGCCCTGACCGCCTGCAGCGGCAGCAAGCCCGCCCCCGGTTCCGGCGCCGCCAGAGCCGCGGGCGGCACCTTCGACCCCGTCCACGTCGGCAAGGGCTTCGACACCAGGGGCGGCAACATCAACGTCCTGATGTCCACGGACTTCCAGACGCTCGACCCCGGCAACAGCAACTACGTGCAGACCGCCAACGTGGGCCAGCTGTACTACCGCACGCTGACCATGGCCAAGGAGACGGCGGGACAGCCGCCCACGATCGTGCCGGACCTCGCCACCGACCTCGGCACCCACTCCGAGGACGGCCTGACCTGGACGTACACCCTGCGGGACGGGCTGAAGTTCGAGGACGGCACCCCGATCACCAGCAAGGACGTCAAGTACGGCGTCGAACGCACCTACGCGCGCGACGTCTACACCCAGGCGCCGCAGGAGCTGAACTCCGCGCTCGCCGACGACACCTACAAGGGCCCCTACACCGGCGGCGACTTCAAGGGCATCGACACCCCGGACGACCGCACGGTCGTCTTCCACCTCAAGCAGCCCTTCGCCGAGTTCCCGGCCCTGGTCTCCCGCTCGAACACGGCGCCGGTGCCCAGCGGCGCGGACACCAGGCTCGACTACACCAACCACCCCGTCTCCTCCGGCCCGTACAAGATCAAGTCGTACCAGCGCGGCCGCTCGATGCAGCTCGTGCGCAACGAGCAGTGGGACCCGGCCACCGACCCCAACCGCCCGGCCCTGCCGGACACCTTCACCTTCAGCCTCTCCACCGCGCAGGCCACCATCAGCCAGCAACTGCTCGCCGACTCCGACCCGACGGCGATCACCCTGGACAGCAACGGCGGCCTCCAGGTGTCCGACGCCTCCCAGCTCAACACGCCCGAGGTGAAGAAGCGCACCGCGGCCGGCCTCCTCGGCTGCACCGACGTCCTGGACCTCAACACCCGCACGATCGAGGACCCGCAGGTCCGCAAGGCCATCGCGCTGGCCATCGACCGCGCCGCCATGCACCTCCAGTACGGCGGCAACCGGTTCGGCCAGCTCACCCAGTCCTACATCAACCCGGCACAGCGCGGCTACGTCGAGCAGCACACCGCCCTGGACCCCTCCGGCAAGCCGAAGCCGGACGAGGCCAAGAAGCTGCTGGAAGGCAGGACCGTCCCCAAGAAGCTGGTCTACGGCTACGCCGACAGCAGCCCCCGCTACAAGAACATCGGCACCACCCTGCAGCAGAACCTCAAGCAGATCGGCATCGAGGTGGAGCTGCGCCCCATCCCGGCGGCCAACTACTTCACGACCCTCGCCGGCGACCAGATGCCCGACATCGCCCGCAGCGGCTGGTGCGGCGGCGCCGACAGCGGCTCGGTGCGCACCACGGTCGACCCGAACCTCGGCCCCAGCGTGGACGGCACGACCTACGGCTTCTCCAACATCCCGCGCTACTTCGACCCGGAGGTCTCCCGGGCCATGTACGAGCTGCGGGGCACCAACGGCACCAGCGAGGAACTGGGCCGGAAGTGGGCGACCCTGTTCGACCGCGCCATGCAGGACTACCCGCTCGTCCCGCTGGTGCGCACCTACACCAACAGCGTCGTCGGCTCGAAGGTCCGCGGCGCGCAGGTGGGCTACTTCTTCGGCGGCATCGACCTGTCGGCCGTGGGAGTCGAACGCTGATGACCGGATTCCTGCTGCGGCGCTGCGCCGCGATGATCGCCCTGCTGCTCGTCATCAGCTTCGTGACGTTCAGCCTGTTCCAGCTCGGCCCCTCCGACCCGGCCGCGGCCGCCTGCGGCCAGGAGTGCACCCCCGCCCGGGTGGCCGAGGCCCGGGTCGCCCTCGGGATGGACAAGCCGTTCCTGACCCAGTACGCCGACTACATGTCCGGCCTGCTGCACGGCCGGATGATCGGCGCCCCCGGCACCGAGACCCTGTGCGAGTGGCCCTGCCTCGGCAAGTCCTTCCAGACCAACGAGGACGTCACGGCCGTCCTCGCGCGGGCCCTGCCGTACACCCTGTCCGTGGCCGGCGGCGCGATCGTGCTGTGGACCGTGGCCGGCGTGGGCCTGGGCCTGCTCGCCGCGCTGCGCAAGGGCCGGTTCACCGACAAGCTGATCGTGGGCGCCGCCTCGGTCGGGGTGTCGCTGCCCATCCCGGTGACGGGCCTGTTGCTGCTGCTGGTCTTCGTCAGCACGCTCCACGTGCTGCCGTTCACCACCAACGCGATCTCCTCGCCGTTCGGGCCCGCCGGTCCGGGGGCCTGGTTCCTCAACTACCTGCTGCCGTGGGTGGCGCTGGCGGTGCTGTCCAGCGCGCAGTACATCCGCGTCACCCGCAGCAGCATGCTGGAGACCTTCGGCGAGGACTTCATGCGCACGGCGCGCGCCAAGGGCCTGGCACGGCCCGCCGTCGTCCTGCGCCACGGCGCGCGGGCCGGCATCACCCCCGTCGTCACCATGCTCGGACTGGACATCGGTCTGCTCCTGGGCGGCGCCGTCCTCACCGAGCAGATCTTCTCCGTCCCCGGGGTCGGCTTCACCGCGGTGCACGCCGCGCAGTCGGGCGACCTGCCCGTGATCATGGCCATCACGATGGTGGCCGCGTTCTTCATCATCGTCTCCAACGTGGTGGTCGACGCCGTCTACGCCGTCATCGACCCGCGAGTGAGGGCTTCCTGATGACCACACCACCCGCCGCGCCCCTGCTGGACATCCGCGACCTGAGGGTGACCTTCCCGACCGACGACGGCCTCGTCCACGCGGTCAACGGCATGGACCTGACCCTGTCGCGCGGGGAGACCGTCGGCATCGTCGGCGAGTCCGGCTCCGGCAAGACCGTCACCAGCCAGGCACTCATGGGCCTGCTCAAGGACACCTCGGCCACCGTCACCGGGCAGATCCTGCTCGACGGGCAGGACCTCAACGCGCTGACCGAGGCGCGGATGCGCGCCTACCGGGGCAAGAAGATCGCGATGATCTTCCAGGACCCGCTGTCCGCGATGCACCCCTTCCACCCGGTCGGCGCGCAGATCGCCGAGGCCTACCGGGTGCACAACACCGTGAGCAGGAAGGCCGCGGCGGCCGCCGCCGTCGACATGCTCGGCCGGGTCGGCATCCCCGACCCCGGGAAGCGCTACGACGCCTATCCGCACGAGTTCTCCGGCGGCATGCGCCAGCGCGCGATGATCGCCATGGCCCTGGTCTGCGAACCGGAACTGCTGATCGCCGACGAGCCCACGACCGCGCTGGACGTGACCGTGCAGGCGCAGATCCTCGACCTGCTCGGCGAGTTGCAGGCCGAGACCGGGACGGCGGTCATCCTGGTGACCCACGACCTCGGCGTGGTCGCCGAGGTTTGCCACCAGGTCGTGGTGATGTACGGCGGGCTCTGCGTCGAGCGGGCCTCCGTCGCCGACCTGTTCAGGACACCCCGACACCCCTACACCCAGGGCCTGTTGGAGTCGATGCCGTCGCTGACGGACGCGGGTGAGCGGCTGCGCCCGATCCCGGGCTTCCCGCCCTCGCTCCTGGACCTGCCCCAAGGCTGCCTGTTCGCCGACCGGTGCCCGCACACCCACCTCGTGCCCGAGGACGCCTGCCACACCCGCCGGCCGGAGCTGACCGGCCCCGGGACGCACCCCTCGCGCTGCCACCTGACCCACCCGCAACCGGCCCGAGAGGCGCTCCGATGACGCAGCTGCTCCAGGTGACCGACCTGACGAAGCACTTCCCGGCCCGCTCCGGCGTCTTCCGCTCCGGCGGCGGCGTCAAGGCCGTCGACCGCGTCAGCTTCTCGGTCGACGCCGGCCAGACCCTCGGCCTGGTGGGGGAGTCGGGCTGCGGCAAGTCCACCACCGGACGCATGCTCATGCGGCTCCTCCAGCCCACCTCCGGCAGCATCCGGCTGGACGGCCGGGAGATCTCCGAACTGCGCCGCTCCGACCTCCAGGAGTACCGGCGGCAGGTGCAGATGGTCTTCCAGAACCCGTCCTCCTCGCTCAACCCGCGCCAGTCCGTGGGCAGCGCGATCGCCGCCCCGCTGCTGGCCCAGCGCGTCACCCCGCGTGGCGGCGTCAAGGCCGCGGTGCGGGACCTGATGGACCGGGTCGGGCTGCGCCCCGACCACTACAACCGGTTCCCGCACGAGTTCTCCGGCGGCCAGAAGCAGCGCGTGGGCATCGCCCGGGCGCTCGCCCTGGGCCCGCGGCTGATCATCTGCGACGAACCGGTCTCCGCGCTGGACGTCTCGGTGCAGGCCCAGGTGATCAACCTGCTGGAGGACATCCAGCGGGACACCGGCGTCGCCTACGTGTTCATCGCCCACGACCTGTCCGTGGTCAAGCACTTCGCCCACCGGGTCGCCGTGATGTACCTGGGCCGGATCATGGAGCACGGGGACACCCGCGAGGTGTTCGACGCTCCGCGACACCCCTACACCCAGGCGCTGCTGTCGGCCGTCCCCCGGGCGGACCCGGACGCGGACCGCGCCGGGCGCATCCGGCTGACCGGAGACCTGCCCAGCCCCACCGACCCGCCCTCCGGCTGCGTGTTCCGCTCACGCTGCCACCTGCGGCCACGCCTGGACCCGGAACGGGCCCGCCGGTGCGCCGACACCGTGCCGAGCGGCGCCATCGCCTGCCACCACCACACCACTGAAAGGTGACGACAACCGTGCTGATCCGCAACGTCCGCCCCTGGGGCGGCGACCCCAGTGACGTCGAACTCTCCGGCTCCCGCATCGCCGGGATCCGCCCGCACGACCCCGCGGCCCGCCCCGAGGGGGAGGTGGTCGAGGGCCGCGACAGGCTGCTGCTGCCGTCGTTCAGCGACGTGCACGTCCACCTCGACTCGACCAGGATCGGCCTGCCGTTCCGGCCGCACACCGGCGCCCCGGGCGTGTGGGCGATGACGATGAACGACCGGGACAACTGGCGTTCGGCCGAGGTCCCGCTCGTCGAGCGCGTCGCCGGGACGCTGGAGCGGATGATCGCCCGAGGGACGACGCGGGTGCGTTCGTACGCGCAGGTCGACGTGGACTGCAAGCTGGAGAAGTTCGAGGCCGTGGTGGCCGCGAAGGAGAGGTTCGCGGGCCGGGCCGACGTCCAGATCATGACCTTCCCGCAGGCCGGCATCCTGCGCGAGGAGGGCACCGTCGACTACCTGGAGGCCTCGCTGAAGGCGGGCGCGGAGGTCATGGGGGGCATCGACCCCTGCACCCTGGACCGCGACCCCAAGCGGCACCTGGACATCGTGTTCGGCCTGGCGGAGAAGTACCAGGTCGAGGTGGACATCCACCTGCACGAGCCCGGCCACCTGGGCGTGTTCTCCACCGACCTGGTCATCGAGCGCACCCGGGCCCTCGGCATGCAGGGCAAGGTCACGATGTCGCACGCCTACGAGCTCGGCTCGGTCGGCGAGTCCGTCAGCCGCCGCATCATCGACGAGTTCGCCGAACTCGACATCGCCATGGCCACCGTGGCGCCGTCCGGCCGCGGGCACCTGTCGCTGGTTGACCTGGTGGAGGCGGGGGTGCGGATCGGCCTCGGCGAGGACGGGCAGCGCGACTACTGGAGCCCCTACGGCAACTGCGACATGCTCGACCGCACCTGGCAGCTGGCCTTCGTCAACAACTTCCGGCGCGACGACCTGATCGAGATGTCCCTGGCGGTCGCCACCCTCGGCGGGGCCTCGATCATGAGCCACGAGGTGCCCCGGCTGACGGGGACCGGGGACCGGCCCGGTCTCGCGGTCGGCGACCGCGCCGACCTCCTGCTGGTCGACGGCGAGACCCCGACCAGCGCCGTCATGGACCGGGGCACCGACCGCACGGTCCTGCACGACGGGGTGGTGGTCGCGGACCAGCTGGCGCTGACGCGCGCCTGACCGGCCGCCTGCTCCCCGCGAGGGCGGGGTGACCGGTGCGCGGGGTGGGGCCCCGGGTGAACCTTCCGCACCACCCCCAGGGTCACAAGCCGGGGTAGTACAAGAAGATC